>CAIKVR010000408.1 GCA_903830915.1 uncultured Bacteroidales bacterium | reverse complement strand
GTTGATTGACATATCTCTATGATTACGGAATAATCTTTAAAGATACTTATTTTCAATGAATTACCCAAATGTTTTCACACTTATTTTATTGATTATCAGGTATTTGTTTTAATTTATAACGAACTATTGCTGTAAAAAACATGTTGTGAAATCAAAATATAAAAACTTAAAATGAACATATTCTTACAATAAATTGTATATACCAATCGATAGTTGTTGATTTATTATTTAAGAATTAGACAATCCGGCTATTGTATTTTTATTCCAATTATATTCTTATCATCAATCAATCAACACTTTAATTAAATATTAATCTTGTTTCTTGTTTGATTTAAGTTTTTTACATTGCATACAGTGAGGACAAAAATAGTTTTACAAAAAGAAAAATTACGTCAGTTGTAGTGTAAAATGCTACATTTAACTATTATTTTGTTTTCGAAATTATATATACATTTGTTGGATTGAATCTGAAATCAGTTATTCAAGACGTGTTAAGTGTTGATTATTTAGGGCTGATTTCCCATTTAAACAATTCTCAGAACATTCGAATTTGTTTTTAGTTCTCAATTTTCATTTCTCAGTCTGATTTATTTTCTATAAGCAAACACCGATTCGTATGAAAAAGACTACATTTATATTTTTAATGACACTTCTGATTGTAGAATGTGTTCATTCACAGACAAATGTAACGTTTGTAAATACCGGGCAAATGTATGTTGCACCCCAATCAAGTTCTGCCGGAGTTTCACTATATGTACCTGATGCCATGAGACAATTGACTGTTTCGGGACGAACAGTGGGAATTATACAGAATGGAATTACAGAATTAGGCGGAAATTTTTATCAGGACGCTCTGTCAACAGTATTTGTGGTGGATGGAAGTACTAATACTACATCGACAGGTAAATTCCGTTTTGTGAAAGATACGGGTACTAACCGAACTATTACAACTCAATCAGTCAACATTAATGCATTCGACAGGGGTTCGTATTACATTGCATTCCCTAACATCGAAATATCAACAAACGATTCAATAGCTGTTCCCGGAAAAATGGGAATTGATGCTTTAAGTCTTCACCGCGTCAATAACAAAACCGGAAAACTTATTTTGCGATCGGATGTGGTCAATTCAAAATCGTACGATGCCTCCTTAAGGGTTAATCAAGCCGGAACGTCTTCAAGTTTAGTTGATTTGGGTGCTGTGATTGTTGAACGTGATATGACCATTTACCGACCTTCAAACGGTTCGACCCAGCTTTTTGGATTTGCAACACCTTTTAAAGATACTCAGTTGTCAGGTTATTTTGCCGGTAACTGGGTGCGTCGCCCGTTGAATACCGGAACTTACGGACACACAACCTACATATACGGGAACAAAGATAACTCACCTGCCGATGCTATTATTGATCAGGATCAATATGTATATCTGGCTGCCGAGAAATTGGTTCCGGCTCAGGCCTATTTAATTAAACCCCGTCCGAATGCGTATGCTTACAGTAACCTGCAAGCAGAATCGGGATTGTGGTACACCGGCGAACCAAATCCATCGTTATACGACAAAGGTAAATATTATTTTAATGGTAAAGTTTATACGGTAACGCCCTATTCCGAACAGCTTTTTGCCGAAGATGTCTTATTCTCAGGTTCAATTAATACAGCAAGTTTAGGGTCGACAGTAAACTGGCTTATCGGTAATTCATACACCTGTCCGCTACCCATAAGTTTATTATCGGATGCCATTGGAAACAGTAACCTGGTATTCTCGCCCTATATTTATGTTTATCCGGCAGGCTCTTCCACTTATCAGGCAGTTGATATCAGTAATCCGGATGCCATTATCGTGTCGGGCGTTACCGAAATACCTGCAATGAGTGTGTTTATGGTTCGTGTGTCGAAAGGAACCGCGCAAAACGGATCGATATCAATTGGAAAAAACATGTTGCGTCATGCATCTGTAGCTCACAATAATCCGAATAATGTATCGGGAAAAGTAAAAGCAGAAACTTCAACCAGCAATCAGGTTACATTTAAGGTTTCGCCGGTTGGCAACGATAATATCTACGATTATACGGCTATAGGACTTCGTGCAAGTGCTTTGTATGGAATTGATAATTACGATATGCTAAAGGCGTATGTTGATGACAATAATATTTTTCAGCTTTACACCTTGTCCGGCACGAATAAATTATCAGCTAACGGACTTCCGCTTAATGCCGATAGCATTGTTATGGCATTTAACCCTTCGAAATATGCCGGAGATTATAATCTGACGAGTCAGTATGTCGAAACATTATCCTCCGAAGGGCTTTGGATTTTTGATAAAAAGACACAGGATTTGGTTGATATGAAAACGGTTCGAAACTATACTTTTTCGGCAGAACCCACTGATAATACCGATCGGTTTTTAGTAATGTTTAGTAATCCGGTGAAAACAGGAATTGATAACACTACGTTTAAACTTCATCTGTACTGTCATGACAAGAAACTATTTGTCAAACAACTTACCGGCTATGATTTAGGAAGTAAAATTACTGTGTATGATTTGCATGGAAAACAATTACATTCATACCTTGTAAATAATTATCCCGAGATGAGTATTGATTTAAGTAATATTAACTCAGGAGTTTACATTGTGCAGATTAGAGGTATGCAGACTGCAACCGCTAAATTTGTTATTAACTAGTTCTGTGTGGGATAATGATTTAATTAAAAAAACAATGAAAATAAAGAGTTGGTTTTGGTCTTTTGGTTTTATTGTCCTGATTCTGGGATATATAAATAAAACCTATGAAACAAATAAAATTAAACAATTTTATTCAGTGAACTATGAATTGAAGAATCATTCTCTGACATTGGATAATGACAAAGAGAATATACAATTCACAGGAAGTTATGTGAACAGAATAGAGAATGAACCGTATCGGCTTTTTGAGAAAAAAAATGGTGCTACAGTTGAAAAAGTAAATGTGACTGCAAACAGCTACCTGGTTGCATTGCATAAGGCGAGTGCTGAAAGAGAATTTATTTCTTCAAAAAGTATTTATTTTAAACCGACCACTGATTATTCTTATAATTATGCCAAGACTGGCGAGTTACTATATACAAATCATATAAACAACATTAACCGATATCAGTTATCAGACAATAATAAATTTATTGCTGCAAATGAAATTAAGGTTACAACTACATTGGCAAGTGTACAGAAAAATCCCATGCACACCAAGGGAACAGGAACTCCTTCGAGCGAAGATGTACTAAATGCAGGTAATGGAGCCGGTGATAATGCAGGGAAATATAATGATAGTGCCGGAGGTCTGCCCAGTTTGGCAATGACCGATGGTTACAGCTTGTTTAGTGTTTTTGCAATACTTTATGTATTGTTTATCGTTTTCAGAAATCAGCATAAAAGAATCAATCTCAACAACATTATTGAATAATATACAAAATCATCAGATATGAAAAAAGTTTTCATCACCATCGTAATGGCATGTGCATGCATTTGCTTTACCAACTTAAATGCGCAAGTAACTATCGGAAGTAACAGTACACCTGATGCCAATGCAGTGTTGGACTTAATAAGCGGCAGCTCAAAGGGACTTTTATTACCACGCTTAGCTCTTAGTGCCACTAATCTGGCAACACCCTTATCGGCACACGTTGCAGGTATGACTGTGTATAATACAGCTACAACATCGGGTAGTTATGCGGTTACCCCAGGTATGTATTACAATGATGGTACTAAATGGGTTCGCTTACCCCTAGGTTATACCAACTGGTTTTACATGCCATCAATTTCATTCGATACTTCGAGTATTATTTCGGGTCAAAGCAAAGATTTATATACATTATATAAAAATCAATTTACCTCTCCATTGGTAAAAAGTACCGGTGCACCATCTTCCGTTCCTTACGTTGTGCCAAATGCCTCTGATTTGTATTATTACATTACCGATTATGACACAGCTGTTTTTGCAAATGTGAGTATTAATGCAAGTGGTGTTATGTCTTATGATGTTATTTCAAATTCCACCGATTGCTCGTACATCAATATTGTGTTTGTGTTGAAATAGTTAACATACTATTGCATCGCGTACAAACTCCGGCATAATTTTTTTTAGTCAAAGAATTCAATCCGGATTGTTTTTTATCAATTTAAACCAAAGTGACAAGATGAATACAAAAAAGATACTCCTGATAATAACTGTTTTGATATTAGGGAATTACGCGTACGGCCAAAACTGTTCGGTAAATGCAGGTGTAACTCAAACAGTTTGTGCAAATGGTTCATTAACGCTTACTGGTAATTATTCCGGTTTGTTTCCCTCATTAGGTCGAATCACGGCATGGTCACAAATCAGTGGACCGCAAACAACTATTACCAGTCCCGCTTCATTGGTTACCTCTGTAACCGGACTTATGGCAGGCACGTGCGTATACAGATTGTCAAGTACTTGCGAAGATGGTTCGTTGATTTACAATGACGTGACGGTTAATATTACCGCAGCGCCAACAGCAAATGCAGGTGCAGATTTTTCGTCATTATGCGTTGGAACTTATAGTTTTGCAGCACCTGCTCTAAATTCGGGTGAAACAGGAACATGGTCATGGGTTTCAGGTCCAACGGTTTCAATCAGTAATGTAAACTCGCCAACAAGTTCATTTACTACATCGAATGGTTCGGTGGGCACTTGTGTTTATCGTTGGACACTGACAAAAAATGGTTGTAGTAGTTCTGATGACGTAAATATCCCGTTATTGGGAGCGGCAAAAACAATCACTGCGAGTTCAACCACAGCTACAGCTTGTTACAACACAACAACCAATGTTACTTTAACAGGAAGTTATGCAAACGGTACAAATGGAACATGGACTTTAGTAAGTGGTCCGAATACGCCTTCAATTTCAAATGTGAATAATTACAAACCTTCGGTAACTAATTTAATACAAGGTGTTTATATCTTTAGATGGACGGTAGTTAATGAATCCTGTGCTACAGGATCCGCCGATGTAGTGGTGAATGTACCTGCACCTGTTGGTGCTGTAACAGCTGCTACTTCATCGTATAACGGACAATCTACTGTTTACTTTTGCGATTCATATCCTACTGAAGCAACCTTGGTTGGAAAAATTCCGTTAACTTCCGAAACCATTTTATGGTCAAGTACTTCGTCACCGTCCGGAGGTACTGCTACATTCTCATCCACTACAACTCCTACAACTAAGATAACAAATTTGCAAAGTGGTTACGATTATACGTTTAATTATCGAATTAGTGGACAGGGTTCGTGCGTATCTAATGCAACAGCCATTAAGTTTTATGGACAATCAACGTTAAGTCTGACATCTTCAAATCCCACAGTTCTGGGTTGCGGTGTAACAACCGATACTATTAAATTTGCAACTACAAGTGGTGGTACGATGCAATACAGTATTCTTAGCGGACCCGTAACAGTTACTTATCCAACTATTCCAAAAGCCTATGCAAATACAACATCTTCTAGTACAGTTGTTTTGACAGGTCTGACTGTTCCCGGTATTTACCTTGTCCGACTCAAGAAAACTCCTCCTACGGGTTCTAACTGTGCGATTTTGTATGCTGATATAAACGTGATAGTTTCTCAATCTCCTTCATTGTCGAATGCCGGATCAAGTCAGGTTTTAGCCTGCAATATCCACGATACTGAACTGGTTGGTAATTCTCCAACAGTTGGAAATGGTAAATGGTCGGAAGTAAGTGGACCAAATACCGTAACAATAACAAATCCAGCTTTAGCAAGATGTCCTGTGAGTGGACTGGTCAGTGGAAATTATGTGTTTAGATGGCTTATCAGTGGCGGGTCAGGTTGTGGAACAAATCAAAGTGATGTTAATGTAAGAGTAGCTTCCGCTACACCTACAGTTGCTAATGCAGGGCGTGACACTACAATTTGTAACGGAACACCTTTATACCTTTACGCTAACACTCCACAGTTAAATGAAACTGGTACATGGTCTGTTTCACCCTCATCGGGAGTGACTTTTTCAAATGTAAATTCCCCAACAGCTGTTGTTACCGGTTTGGCAGCTAGCTCAACGTACACTTTCACTTGGAGAATTGTCAATTCTTGTGGAACATCAACAGATAATGTTGTGGTTACAACCAGTGCTATAGTAGGACCTATTGCATCTTTAGCCGGTTCAGATCAGTGTTTATCTTCCGGAACAACTTCGATAACTCTGGCAGGAAATAATCCATCACCGGGTACAGGATTGTGGACTAAAATATCCGGTGGTTCGGCAACAATTACTAATTCAAGTTTATATAATACTACAGTTACGGGCATGACAAACGGAACTTATCTGTTTGAGTGGGCAATAAACAGAAATGTGTGTACTACAACCCGTGATACAGTAATGATAACCATATCGGGCGCAGCTACCACTGCCAATGCCGGAGCAGATCAGCTAGTTTGTGGTGCCACAACAACCTTAGCAGGCAATACAGTAACAACAGGTACCGGAACATGGACACAAATAACAGGAAATGGGGGAGTAGCAATTAGCAATATTCATAGCCCGACTCCTACATTGACTAATCTTACTGAGGGGATATATACTTTCCGATGGACTATTAGTAACGGTGCTTGTGCATCAAATTCGGATGATGTAATGTTGAATGTTTTTGCTTCGCCAAGTGCTGCAACAGTAAATACAGATGTTTTCAATGTTTGTAGCGGTTCTACTGGTACGGCTACAATGAGTGCAGTAGCTCCAGCATTTGGAACAGGTTATTGGACAGTTATTAGCGGTAATGGTGCAGCTAATATCACAACCACAAATTCTACTACTACAACAGTAACTGGTATGAATTATGGTACTTATATATTAGGCTGGAATGTTTCCAATGGACTTTGTGTGAATACAAAACAAGTAACAATTAATGTTTCGCCAGATGTAAATGCCGGTGCTACTCAGAATTTATGTGGTCAGTATAGCACTACATTATCAGGTAATGCCTATAGTAATGGTATCTGGTTGTGGGTTAGTGGTCCTAATACTGTGAATCCCGTAGCAATACCAAGCTCTTCTACTGCTTCAGTATCAGGTTTAATAGCTGGAACGTATGTGTTTAAATATGAAGTGCCTGCAATAGGAAGCTGTCCTATAAAATCAGCAAATGTAACAATAAACGTATATGATTCACCAAATGCAAATGCAGGTGTTGATAAAGACCTTTGTGATGTTACAAGCTGGGCAATGACAGCAACAGCAGCAGGTACTGGTGAGACAGGTACCTGGAGTCCAGTTGGAACATCCACTGCCATTATTTCAGATGTAAATAATCCTTCTGCTGTTATTACTAATGCCACAGCAGGTTCTTACACTTTTAAATGGACGGTAACCAATAATATTTCCGGAGGAAATTGCATTAGTGAAGATTTAGTTAATATACGGATAAGTGTTCCTGTAGTTGCAGCAGCTGCCGGACCTGATCAAACCATTTGTGGTAGCACAGCAACCATGGATGCCAATGCAATAACAGGTGGTATGGGTACCTGGTCGCTTGTAAGTGGAACAGGTGGAACTGTGACAAATATTAATAACCCGGCAACTACTATTACAGCATTACCAGCGGGTGATTGTACCTATAGATGGACTGCAACAAATGGAGCATGTAATTCAACATACGATGATGTAATACTTCATGTGTCAGCAAATCCAACAATTCCGAATGCCGGAACAGATCAAAACATTGCTTATAATGTTACTACTGTAACTTTAGCAGGAAATAATATAACATCTTTTACTACCCGTTTATGGTCACAGGTAAGTGGCCCAACGTGTACCATCACAACTCCATCCAGCAGAACGTCCACAGTCACAAGTATGAACTCGCCGGGTGTATATGTTTTAAGATGGACAGCAACTCTGGGGACTTGTTCGCTGTCTGATGATGTTGTTATTACTAAATATGCTGAACCTACTGTTGCCAATGCAGGTGTTGATACTACCGCTTGTTTATATACTCCAATTTCATTGACCGGGAGTGTTCCACTTGTTGGTACAGGTACATGGACACAGGTTTTGGGAACAACATTGACGATTTCAAATCCATCAAACTATAAAACTTCAATTTTAGGAGCTGTTGCAGGTACTTATACTTTCAGATGGACAATCGTGAATGGTATTGCCGGTAATTCGCACTCAGATGATGTTATATTAACTGTTGCTGCAATTCCGACAATGGCAAATGCAGGTATTGACAAGACTATAAAAGGAAGAACAGCTACCATGACCGGAAATACAATTTCTGTGGGAACGGGTACTTGGTCAAGGGTTAGTACGCCTACAAAAGCAGCAATTAATGAAGGGGTAATTACAAATCCGAATTCACCCACAACAACTATTACTAATCTGAAAACAGCTGGTGCTTTTGTTTATCGTTGGACTTCAACAAATAATGGTTCATGTGCTTCGTATGATGAGGTAACCATCAATAAGAAATCATATATTGTTTCTAATAAGAAAACAGCGACTCCTAAGTTGTAATTTTAAATAGAAATAGTAATTGATTATTATTGACTTCAGGAAATTTCTGAAAAATTGTCATTCCAGATTTCCCAAGCTGCAATTGCCTGACCTATCAGCATTTGTTCGCCATTCAGTCCGATTGCTCCCTGCTCTCTGCCTTTTCTCAGAAATAAGGTTTCGGTAGGATTGTAGACTACATCAAATAATAAATGGTTGGTGGTTAGGAATTGATAAGGTATGTCAGGATATTCGTCGGAATGAGGGAAAGTTCCAACAGGTGAAGCATTGATTATGACATTATTTTGTATAAGTAACTCTTCTGTCAACTGATTATATGTAAACATATCGGGTTTTGCTGTACGTGAAACGAAGGTAGTTTGAATTCCGTTTTTCCGCAACACATAATCAATAGCTTTGGAAGCACCACCTGTTCCCAGAATTAGTGCGTTGGTGTGATGAGACTTTAGAAATGGTTTCAGTGAATTTTCAAAACCGATAGCATCCGAATTATAACCCTTAAGGATTAAATTCTCCTTGTTACGAATAAATTTTATCACATTTACAGCGCCTATTTCAGAAGCTGTTTCATCAAGTTCGTCCATAAATTCCATTACTTTTTCTTTGTAAGGAATAGTTACGTTCAATCCTGAGAATTTGTGCTCTTCAATCAACAACGTGAAATCGGCAATCTGTTTTAATTCAAATAAATCATACCGAGCATCAATCTGTTCCCGTTCAAATTTCTCTGTGAAAAATTTCTTAGAAAATGAGTGCGTGAGCGGTAAACCGATTAAACCAAATTGTTTCATACAACTGAACGACTACAAACTATAAACTGCTGACTATAAACTATTTTTTTTCTTTTTAGACTTAATCACCATCCATACAATCAAAACTACACCCACAAAAACAAAGACGTATGACAGTTCATGACTGTATTTGTTTATCATATCCTGTTGTCCGTGTGCCAAATAGCCCAGTAAAGCCAGACAACAGTTCCAAAGTCCTGCACCGAGGGCAGTGTAGAGAATAAAATTCAGGTAATTCATTTTGGCAAGCCCGGCCGGAATTGATATCAGATGCCGGATTACCGGAATAAAACGCCCGACAAAGGTAGAAGTCTTACCATGATCGTTGAAATAGGTCTCTGCTTTCTGAATTTTTTCGCTGCTCAGCAAGAACAGTTTTCCAAGTTTGCTATCAGCGAATTTATAGATGACCAAACGACCTAACCATAAAGACATGAAGTAATTGAACGAAGCACCAATTAAAGCACCTATTGTTCCAAAAATAATAATCCAGAAAATACTCAGTTTGCTGTCGGGTTCCAATGCAACATATACAGCCGGTGGAATTACCATTTCCGAAGGAACAGGCAGGACTGAACTTTCGCAAGCCATTAAAGCAGTAATACTGAAGTAGTTGGTGTTTTCTTTATACCATTGTTCAATATGCTGAATAAACGAAAGCTTTTGAGTGGCGGTTGACTGAGGTTGTGTTGGTTCAGTCTGTTCGGCAGCATTTACATTAAATAAGAATGAAGAAACAAAAAGTAGAATACAAATTTTTTTAATCATATTTTTTAGAGGTTGAATTTACGAAAAAAGAATAAGGTTTTCGGCCTCAGGGCAAAGTTCCAGAAACATATTGGTTGAATTATCGTCTCTTTGAACTGCTATTTTAAGATAGATTGCCGAATTAATCAGGTCGCCGAGTTTGCAGTACGAAACAGCAATAAATAAATCAATATATTCTGTAGAATCACTTTGATCCCTTGCTGCAAGATAATATTTTAGTGCCAGTTCAAATTCAGCCTTTTCCATACAAATATTGGCAATGGCCATGAGTGTATCGGGCTGTTCAGCATCAATAGAGATTGATTTGACATAAGCCAGCAAGGCATTATCCAAATCATCCAGTCCCACATAAGCCTCTGCCAGATAAACCCATGCATCTGCTGCTTCCGGGCTTATTTTAAGTGCTTTTTCTACATACGGAATACTTTCGGCATAAAGTTCCTGTTCCAGCAGACAAATAGCGATACCGGTCAGTGCATCATAATTATCTTCCTGTTCGTCGAGCGATTGTTTGTAATAGACTATTGCCTGATCATATTTTTCCAGTTTTTCATAACATTCTGCAATGTAAATGTCAGTCTGCCAGTTTACGAAATTCGATAAACTCCTGTATTCAAGATATGTTTCTATCGCTTCGTCAAATTGGTTGAGCTGGAAATGAACATGAGCTTTTTGAAGGCAGGTCAGTGTGTCTTTGTCGTCGATAGCCAGTGCGTAGTCATAAGCTTCCAGAGCTTTGGGGAAATCAAGTTGGGCAAAATACATCTGCCCCAGATTAAACCAGGCTTCGTTGGCAAACGGGTCTGTTTCAATAATTTGTAAGTTGACGGCAATTGCTTTTGTCAGATTTTCATTTTGCTCGTAGCAAAAGGCCAGTTCGTAGAGCAAATCTGGATTCTGAGGATTCGATTTATAACCTCTTTCAAGCAAATCAAGGGCTATTTTATATTCACTATGTGCTAAAAACAAATAAGCTACATCCAGGCAAACGTTATCCAAATCTTCCGATTCATCAGCAAGCATCTTTTCAGACAGTAGTTTAGCTTCAAGAATTTGCTTTAGTTTTATCAGAACTTCAATTTTGAGTAATAATACCTCATAATCAGTCGATTCGGCTAAAGATTCAAGCAATCTGTAGGCTTTTTGTTCGTCGCCTGTAATCAGGTATATTTTAGCACGTTTGGTTTTCAGTATGCTGTTGTTGGGGTGTAGCTGCAAACCAAGGTCGATGGCAGTGTTACAGTCTTTTGTCCGACCGCGACGTAGGTAGTATTCCACGATATTTTCCAATTCCTCCACATCGAAATAACCGTTGGCTTTACCCGAAAGAAATTGCTCGTATCGTTGAACCAAATCTCCGGATTCATCGTCCATGGAAAAAGACAGTTTGCGACTCATATCTTTTTTATTTTCTGCAAAAATAGTGATTTAAATGCAATAATATAAACCATTTACAAAAAAGTTATTAACAGCAAGTTTATTCAAAAAATATTTTTGACATACAAATCGGCTTATTTTTCCGTTTTAGGAATGATATTTGTAAAAGTCATTACGTTCGTAAAGTGACAAGTTTATAAAGTTTTGAGTTCTGAAAGACTTTTCACTTTCTAACTTTTTTACTTTCAACCTAATTATTCGTATCTTTGCTTCAAGTCCAATAAAAATTAAATTTCTATGCATTTCTCCACGCTATACTTACACTGTCCCGTTTGTGGCTCAGATAAATTTATTCAAAATAACATCAAATCAAAACGATGTGAGTCGTGCGGTTATGTTTATTATATGAATCCATCAGCAGCCGTAGCAGCATTTATTCTGAATGATACAGGAGAATTGCTGGTTTGTAAAAGGGGTAAAGAGCCTGCGAAGGGTACACTCGATTTACCTGGTGGTTTTGTGGACGACAATGAAAGTGCAGAGCAAGCAATAGTGCGGGAAATTGCCGAAGAACTGGATGCAAAGGTGATAGAATGTAACTATAAATTTTCACTTCCCAACCAGTACTTGTACAGCGGTTTGACTATTCCAACACTAGATATGTTTTTTACATGCAAACTTGAAAGTACAGAGAATCTGAAACCTGCCGACGATGTGGAAGATTGCTGGTTTGTACCAATTAATGACCTGAATCCTGAACTTTTCGGGTTGAACTCTGTGAGGAAAGCTATTGGAATGTTTCTGGAAACATCAAAGCATTAAATATTTTAGATAATTTATTTATTTTCAAATGATTAATTATAAAATGAGAAAAATAATATTTTTAAACCTGCTCATTATTCTCTATACAACACATGTTTTTTCACAACAAACCAACGTGTTTACAAGTAATGACGCTCTGTTAGTTAAAGGAAAAGAATTCTTTGCACAGGGAAAATTCACGGCATCCTATCCCTGTTTTACGCAATTTTTGAAAGAAGCAAATGAAACACGATTAGGTGAATTGGAAGAAGCTGAATTTTATCTGGCTGCAAATGCCTACGAGTTACATCAGCAAAATGCGGCTAATTTGCTCAGGGATGTTATAAAGAAATATCCTCTCACCGTTTTTGCCGATGAAATAAATTATCGGCTGGGGCGAACAGAAGTTGACAATAAAATATTTGACAAGGCTATGATTTACTTCAATCAGTTGAATACAAATCATTTGGATAAAAGTGAACAGACTGAATGTTTATTTGCAAAAGGTTATGCCTCAGTTGAGACAAAAAAATACCAGGAAGCTTCCACTATTTTTAAAAATCTAAAAGCATTGGATACCCATTATAAATACTCTTCGATATATTATTTTGCATATTCTGAATATTGTCTTAAAAATTATGACGCTGCTTTGCCCGATTTTCTGAAACTGGAGACTAATCCGTCATACAAAAATATTGTACCTTATTATATCGTTCAGATATATTATGCTCAAAAAAAGTACGATGAACTGAACGACAGAGCTGATATCGTGTTGAAAAATAGTCCGGATAATAAGAATAATGCTGAGATTTACCGCATAGCAGGTGAGCTTGCCTATCGGAAAATGAATTATGAGAAAGCCATATCTTACCTTAAAAGCTACGAAAAGATGCTACCTCAGGTGCTTCGTAACGATATGTACTTGCTGGGATTATCTTATTTCCAAACAAAAGATTATAGCAACGCAGTTCAGTACCTCTCAAAGGTTACAACCGAAAAAGATGAAATGACAGAAAATGCTTATATGCATTTGGGAAATTCATATCTCAAACTGAAAGATTTCACGAATGCGAAACTTGCTTTTGAAGCATCGTTAAGAACTAATTTCAACAAAACGGTACGCGAAGAAACAATGTTTAATTACGGGCTTACCTGTTACGAATCAACATCGGCTTTTGGTGAAACTATTACAGCCTTCGAACAGTTTCTGAATGATTTTCCAAACTCGAAACATGCTGAAAAAGCATTCGATTATTTGTCAATAGCATATATGACTTCTAAGAATTTTGAAGCAGCATATCAGTCTGTTCAAAAGATGAAACTGGGAAATACTGCTTTTGTAGAAACCAAACAATATATCCTTTATCAACTTGGAACAGAGGCTTTTGTGCAAAATAATTTTGAAAAGGCAATCAGTCGGTTTACAATGGCTCTTGAATGTGCACCAAGTGGAAAATACTCGGCAGAATGTTTGTATTGGCGTGCCGAAAGCTATTACCACATCAACCATTACGAACAGGCTATCGGGGATTTAAAAACATTTTATAGCAATAGCAATATGAAATCAAGTGCAAACCGGGTAATGGCTAACTACCTGATGGCATATTCATATTTCTCGCAGAAAAATTACAACGAATCGCTCAGTTGGTATCTGAAATATATTGATGGTGAAACTACTACAACCTCTACAAGTTATCCTGATGCACTTAACCGTATAGGAGACTGTTATTTTAATAACCGAAATTTTGCGAAAGCACAAACATTTTATGGCAAAGCTGCAACAGCAAGTCCGGCAACGGCTGACTATTCGTTGTTTCAGGCGGCTTATGTAACCGGGTTGCAGAAAAACTATGAATCTAAAATCAGTAAACTCGAAAATCTGATTACTCAGTTTCCAAAATCGGACTACGTTGCTGATGCGCTTTACGAAATAGGACGTTCGTGGCTCATGCAGGAAAATAATGCCAAGACTATTGAGACCTATCAGCGGTTGCTTGAATTTAAACCAACAGGTGATTTGGCTCGTAAAGCGGCATTGGAAACGGGAATGATTTATTATAACGATAAAAATTACGAAAAAGCTGTTGTAGCTTATAAGAACGTGATAACAAACTATCCGGGAACGGAAGAAGCAAGTACAGCACTTGAAAGTTTACAAACTGTTTACATTGAGATAAATGACGTTTCAACTTATATTGCATACGTTAAATCATTGGGCGTGGGAACTAAATCAGGCACTGAAGATTCTATTTCGTACATTGCAGCCGAAAGGCAATACATGAATGCAAATTACCCCAAAGCCATCATTGGTCTGAAGAACTATCTGAGTCAGTTTGGGCAGGCTGGAAGGTACGCAGGTACTGCTCAGTATTATCTGGCCGAAAGTTATTACGTGACTGAGGATAAAGTAAATGCGTTGAATGCTTATCAGGACGTGCTGATAAGCAAAGGCAACCAATATACTGAAGAAGCTGCCCTGCGATGTGCCGAATTAACTTACGACCGTAAAGAGTATGCTTCAGCCATAACCTTTTTCAAGCAGTTAGAAGGAGTAGCTCAAAGTGCCGACAACAAAATTATAAGCCGGTTAGGAGTTTTGCGTTGCAGTTATTTTTTGAACGATCATCAAACTACTGTGAAAATGGCTAACGAAATTTACGATAATCCCCATTCGAGTGAAGACATGAAAACCGAAGCACTTTATAACCGTGCAAAAGCTTATATGGCTCTGAAACAAGATACTGAAGCAATGTCCGATTTGAAAATCCTTTCTACTGACACGCGTACCGCCATGGGAGCAGAATCTAATTATTTGCTGGCAAACCTGAATTTCGATCAGGGAAAAATGACTGATGTTGAAAAATCAGTGATGGATTTTGCAAAACGAAACACTCCGCATCAGTTTTGGCTGGCTCGAAGTTTTGTGTTACTGGCTGATATGTATATCAAAACGAATAATGATTTTCAGGCCAAACAATACCTGCTAAGTCTGCAAAAAAACTACAAACCGGTTGATGAAATTCAAACACTTATAACCGAACGATTGACTGCTATCAGCGGAAGGGAAAAGAAAACAATTATCAATTAATTATCAATATCCAATTGAAAAATTAAGACAATGAAAACTTCAAAATATATAGTTGTAATTATTTTTTTACTGACGAAAACAAGTTTCGTATTACAGGCTCAGGACACTATTCTGAATCGCAATGTTTCGGTAGAACGTGAGTATCGACCGGTAATTCAGGATGCTGGAAAAATTAATTTGATACCCCGGATTCTGGAACTTAAAACAGAAAAATCTCCGGCTCAATACAGCGATTTCAATCTGCCACTCAATGCCGATTATAATATTCATACGCTTCCGGCAGCTGAGCTTACTGCTGATAAAATAAGCGATAAAGGAGGATTTGCCCGTATCGGATTTGGAACCTATTTGAATACGCTGGTTGATGCATCTTATCTATTGATTAATAAACCGGATATGTTGCTGAACATCACATTAAACCACGGAGGTACACTTGAATCCAACCGCTTCCATACCAGCACAAAAACTGATGTTTCATTTCAAAAACAATTCAAAAAACTAGACTTTTATGCCGGTCTGGGTGGTAGTCATGAATACCTCAGGTATTACGGTAAAACAACATTTAATCGAGACGGCATTTATGATTTAAATACATTAAAAACTTATGGCAATCCTGATTACACCGAAGTAAACCGCACCGATATAACCGCCAGCGGTCAAACAATTTTATTGTATGATCTGCTCAATCAACCAGAAGGTGACACTTTTTGGAGATTTAATACGGTGGTGGGTTTACATTCACTCACTTTGTCAAAGGAAATGGAATATGCAGCTGAAATACGGTATAATTTATTCAGTTCAATTAACGGACTTACTGAACATCAGGTTCATACTAAAGCGGGATTTAGCCTGCCAAGCGAAAATAACCGCCTTGGTCTTGATTTGGATATCTATAATTTCTTTTATAATTCGGTCAATATTCAGTCCTTTAATTATTTGAAAACTTATTCTGTATTGAATCTGAATCCATATTATACATTTTTTCATGAGCAATGGAACGTACGGGTAGGAGCAAAAACGGCATTTGTAGTTGGAAAAGAAAATGTGTTTTATCCTACTGCCGATGTCAGGGCTGAATGGAAACTTTTACCTAAACTCCTGACGCTGTATGGCGGTCTGACAGGTGGATACCAACTTAATTCGCAGGACAAAGTGTTAGCTGAGAATCCGTATTTGTATTCCGATTTGAGAGTTAATGATACCTATTCTCCTTATAATCTGTATGCCGGATTTAAACTAAAACCGATTTACAACCTCATGGTAGATGCGTATGTTGATTTTCAAAAATTCAACAATCAGTATTTCTTTGTGAATAAAGAATATAAACCACTTAGTTCTACTTTGCCGATTTCCACTGCAGATTCATCGTTTTTTAGCAACCGATTCAACGTAATATATAAAAGCGCAACACTCTTGAAAGTTGGTTTACGGGCAACTTACTCCTTGCAGGATATTTTGAATGTGGAACTGAAAGGGGCATACAATGGATGGAACGTAACTGACGAACAATATGCATGGAATAAACCTACCTACGAAGCAACTCTGAATGTGAGTTATAAAATTGACAACAGTTTCACTGTAATAATGAATACTTATTATGAAGGAGGGCGGTTTGCCAGACTTGCTAATTCAGCTAAAAAAATGAATGACAAGGTGGACTTTAATCTCGGACTTAATTACCGTTATGATAAACAATTCAGTGCTTTTGTTAAAATAAATAATATCTTCAATAGTTTATATCAGGATTTCTACGGCTATGATGTTCAGGGTATTAATTTCATGTTGGGAGGTTCAGTGTCGTTTTAAAAACAAAATACATATCACTGTTTTTTTGAAGAGATGCACTGTGACTGCGTCTCTTTTTTTACATTCCAACTTATCGAATAATTTTACAGTATTCCGATTTTTAAAAATAATTTATTACATTTGTACTGCATTAATATACAATTTTATAATCTGCCCTGCCAATTGGTTTCAGGGCATTAATTTTTAAAATCAAATGAGAAAACTAATCGTTCTGTTACTTTCATTCACTGTATTAGCTGGACTAAAAGCCGATGAAGGCATGTGGATGCTGCCTCTTATTCAGAAACTTAATGTCCAGAAAATGAACGGTCTTGGATTGTCAATTTCTGCCGACGAAATTTACAGCGATAAAAATGCAAGTCTCAAAGACGCTGTGATTATCTTTGGAAATGGTTGTACAGGCGTGATGGTTTCCGATAAGGGGCTGGTTTTTACCAATCATCATTGCGGGTACGATGCTATTCAGAAGCAAAGTTCAATGGAACACAATTACCTGAGAAATGGATTTACGGCTGTAAAGCAAACAGATGAAATTCCTTGTCAGGGTTTGACAGTTAAGTTTTTGTCCAGGATTGAGGATGTTACAGAACGTTTATTATCACAGGTTTCTGATACGTTAACCGGACAAAAACGTACCGATAAAATTGATTCTATATCCAAAATAATACAGAAAGAAATTCCAAAAAAAGATGGTTACTCTGCACGTGTGCGATCATTTTATTCCGGAAATGAGTTTTACCTTTTTGTTTATCAGGAATATACAGATATTCGACTGGCATTTACACCACCAGTAGCTATTGGCAAGTTTGGCGGGGAGACCGATAACTGGATGTGGCCCCGACATACGGGCGATTTCTCTGTTTTCCGAGTTTATAGTGATTCTACTGGCAAACCAGCTAAGTATTCGGACAAGAACGTACCTTTCTCACCAAATCGTTTTGCCGCTATCTCTAACAAGGGATATCAACCGGGTGATTACACGATGATTCTTGGAAATCCCGGAACTACAACACGCTACCTGTCGTCGTGGGGAGTAACTAACCGTGTGAAAGCACTGAATCAGTCTCGAATTGATATTCGTACGGTGAAACAAGACGTTTGGCATTCTTTTATGCGTGCTGATGAAGCCATAAATTTAGCTTATGCCAGCAAATTTGCCCGTAGTTCCAACTATTGGAAAAACAGTATTGGCATGAATAGAGCCATTGGCAAATTAAATGTAATTGCCCAAAAACAAGAACAGGAAAAAATATTCATCGAATGGGTGAATAAAACCCCCGAACGAATAGTGAAGTACGGAAATGTGCTTAAAACCCTTGAAGAATGTTATACTAAAATATATCCTTACAGCAGGTATGCAAATTACCTGCGGGAATCGCTTCAGACAGGTATCGAGGTGCCGGGCATTGCCTCCCGGATTGAAAAATTAATCAGTAATGGAATGCCACAAGATTCACTAATAATGCAACTGAAGGAAAACTATAAGGATTATTATCCGGTTGTTGATCAGGCCACTATGATTGCCTTACTCGAAGTGTATAAAAAATCGGTAGATGCCGATGCTTTGCCTCAATTCTACAATGAGATACATAAGAAATTCAAAGGTGATTTTGCTAAATACGCCCGGTTTGTATATGAAAAATCTGATTTTACAACCATCGAAAAAATCACAAAAGCAATTGAACATAACAAAACTGATTTCTCTAAAGACCCGGCAATAATTTTTGCACAGGAAGTAAAAAAAACGATGGACATTATTCGTGGAGCTGAATATGATAAACTTACAGACCGGATTCACGATGCTGAACGCTTGTACGAAAACGGCATTAAAGCTATGGCTACCGAAACGGGCAAACCAATGTACCCGGATGCTAACTCAACCATGCGTTTAACTTTCGGAAAAGTGGGTGGTTACAACGGTGCAGATGCAACTGAATATAAATATTATACCACCACCAAAGGTATTCTGCAAAAAGAAATTGCCGGAGATGAAGAATTCACTGTTCCCACCAAATTGAAAACAGCCATTCAAACCAACGATTTTGGGGCGTATATCGACCAGCGCACTGGCGAAATGCATGTAGCATTCTTAAGTAATAATGACATTACCGGTGGAAATTCTGGTAGTCCTATTTTCAATGCCAAAGGTGAATTGCTCGGGCTGGCTTTTGATGGAAACTGGGAAGCTATGAGTGGTGACATCATTTTTGAACCTAACCTGCAACGCACTATCAACGTGGATGTTCGTTATATTCTGTTTATCATGGACAAAGTGGGTGATGCTATCCGACTGATTAATGAATTGAATATCAAATAAACTTACCGGCTCTTAGTCGGAGTGTGATTTCAAGTTGTACTTTGACTTAGATAGATAATTTCGGCTGAAATTCATTTCTGAAATTCAGCCGAATCTTTTTTTACATTCAAAGTAGCAGAGATGCTACTCCGAGCTAGAGCAAGCATAGTAGAATTTATTGCTTTTACAAAGCAAGACACAACTTACAAACATGCGCCAGCGTGAGTTACAAACTTTTGCCAGCATTGGTCCCCTTTGCGAAAGGGAATTACTGCTCGGCTCTGCCGCTTGGTTTTCCAAGAAATCAGCGCGAGCGTGCGTGCAACTTTAAGTCGCGTTCCGACTATAAAAAACTACCGACCTCGTCGCTTTAAGCAACGGGGTCGGTTTTAATTGTAGAATTAGTATGCTTACCTAACTTTACAAACTGATTAGGTTTTCAATAGTATGAATAAATTCGTCAACTTGAGGATAAAGTTTTTCCACCGTATCTTTATCGTAATAGGCAAAATCATCATAATCACTGCTATGTCTTTTTTCAAACAAAGTAGCATAAGTATTACTTATTTTGGGTGATAATTTTCCATTAACTACGAAATGTAATCCTAACATTTGCTTTGTACCTGCATGAGTTTGTGTAGAAATACCATTTTTGATTAACAGGGCAGTAACAATATAATAGCAAGCATAATACAATCGGTTAATTGCACCATTGAGATAACCTTCATCAATCATTAATTTTGCCTCCGACATGGTTTCTTTTGATCGCTCCACACGATATGCAACCAATCCATTTATACTCTCCTGATCTAAGGCTTCCTTCATAATTCTACTCCTTCATTCATAACATTAATATAGAATGGTGTTTTAAATGGACGATTTTCCCAATTCTTTTTGGCAATCACCATGGGGCTTATCAGTACTCCTGTTTTAAGTTCCAATAGATAAATTGGAAATGTGATTTTTTCTTCATCCTCCAGTGTTATTCTATCTATATTCAGCAATATCAATAAATCAATATCACTACCAACGTATGCATCGCCCCTTGCCTCCGAACCATAAAGTATTACTTCAGCATCGGGAGCTTCACGGTGAATGATTTCACGCAGACTATTTACAATGTCAGGATGGCTCATAATGACTTTTTTCTATCGAATAATATTGCAAATATACGAATATCAATTGAAATCAATACTTAACCCATTGAAAAATCTACCCATTTATAATTTCGGCTGAACTTCATAATTGAAATTCAGCCGAATCTTTTTATTGGCAAGTTTGGAAACTCGCTTTTAGCACGAAGTAGCGAGGACGCTACTCCGAACCGGGAATTACTGCTCGGCTCTGCCGCTTGGTTTTCCAATAAATCAGCGCGAGCGAGCGTTCAGTCTCTTACTAAACGTATTGAAAACCCACATCCCTTTACATTCGCGCCACTTCCCGGACAATTATTACTTGAACTAATATAATAACATTGAGCAGCGGTTGCACTTGTCTCAGGTAAACTCCAGAAATAACAAGATTCTCCATAAAATACAAAATCTCCAACATCGTTGCGTATTCCACTTGGTAAAGCTGAAAAGCCTGAAGAGTTATTACTTGTAACATCATTTCCTGGAGTACCATAAGAAGTAAAATAACTTGGGTGCCACAAACTATTGGATGCCAAAGCATTTGCAATTTTATTACCTAATGAAGTTTTATCATAATTATACCCATTAGAGATTAAGTAATTTTGCAACAAATTCCACTCTTCAACTGTAGGAACGTGCCATCCTTCGGGGGCAATATTCCTTGCATCTCCTACTACATGCCAATTATATAATAAGCCATATAGGTCTCCATAAGTTTGTGAATTGGATTGAAAACACCAAGCAGGAAAGTTTGCATTAAACCAGTCGGTCGTGTTTGTTACGATTGATATATTATCACCATTTCTAAATGTTGTTGCTTTCAGGTTTTCGGCCATCCAAGTTTGATTACCAATTGTTATTATTTTATAGGTATTACCATCTCTATTGTCTGTAAATTTGTCATTTGAGAATAACACTTCGTTGCCATATCCAGTACCACTACCATTTGTAGCATACGCCCTAATTCGAAATGTTTTTCCTAAAGGTAGATTTACAATTTCGCTACTAAATGAATTGTTTCCTTGACCTTCTTCTGTTTTATTATCTTCAATTGTTGGTAAATGAGTAGTGCTCCAACACAAACCACGTTGAATAATATTTGAAATTCCAATATCTGAAACTACGCCACCAGAAGAAATTGATATTTCTGATTGTGAAGTAATTGTATTGGTTGTTAATAATGGAACTTCCGAAGTAGTAAAAGAAGTCTGAGATCCATAAGTAGTACCTTTATAATTTGTTGCATAAGAGCGAACATAATAGGTTGTATTCATATTCAAGTTTGTAATATTGTCAAAAAACGGACCAATTCCATAACAAACAAAGGGTTTGCTTTCGTAATTTGCAAATTTCGATATATTACTTTCTAATGTTGGATTAGGAGTAGTGCTCCAACAAAAACCTCTTTGTATAACACCTGTTCCACCATTTGAAATTAATTCACTTTTAAAAGTGACAGTAGTGTTTTTTAAATCAATTACCTCAGTTGAAGCTACTATAGGAAGCGTGTCGGTTTCTAGATTTAAAATATATCTTACTGATAAACCTGATTTTTTACCACCAAAGCCACCTGTCCATAATCCGCCTCCACAATTCATTAACGAAGTAACAAATCCGCCATCTTGACTTGATTCAGTTGCACCTTGCAAAACAGCATACGTTGTAATATTATAAAAATTTGAGTTATAAACATATCCTCCAGGAAGTAAAGAAAAACCGCTTTTATTGTTTTTATTTAATTCATGACCTATGTTTGGCAAATCAGCTTCGAAACAAATAATATCTGCCCAATAGTTATTTCCAGATATAGATTTGCCAATATAGCTATTATCAATATATCCATATCCATTATTTGATAAATAGTCATTTAATATACCCCACTCCAAATCACTTGGCAAATGCCATCCTTTTGGAGTTGATAATGTTGCAGCTTTCCAATTGTATAAAACTCCATAAGAATTATAATTTTCTGTAGACTTAGCGCCATTTAATTCATTTCCAAAGTAATTGTACACATAAAAATATGGTTCTGTTGATGAAGATTCTAAAGGATTTGAAACAACAGGTAAATACTTGTAGTTCTCTGCCATCCAAACTTGATTTCCTATTTTTACAACCGGATAATAATTATTATCAGCATCCTTACATTCCACAAAAAAGAAATTGGTAAATTTGCTTTCAGTGGGTATATCGGTAACTATGGTGGTATAATTTCCCGTAGTACCTTTGTAGAGCAATTGGTCGCCTGCGGTATAGAGCATGGAAACTACTTTACTGAAGTTATTTGCCTTTTGTGGGTGGGAGTTTGTTGGTTTCTCATTGCCAATAAATGAGATGGTTGGTAACTCTGTGGAGTTTGATTGGCTTATCAACTGTTGTGCATAAGTATATCCATTGCCATTTACTTTGAGGATGTAAGCTCCTGGTGCCAAAGAGAGTTGAAAGGTATTGTTGCCAGCTGCCAAGTTATTACTCGAAGCTACCAAGTTGCGTCCATCCACACCAAAAACATTGATTTGGGTTTTCCCTGCTTGGGGTGCAAAGAATGATAGGGTTGATTTACTCTGCAGTGGATTGGGGTAAATGTGAATGGCATCCTCATTGATGCTGGGTTGGTCGATAGATGATACCACATCATATAAGTTCAGGGTAAAACCTGCTGGTACTGTTACAGTAGTGCCTTTAGTGAGGTTTTGAACTTCCACGCTTGTCACCGAAGTGCTGGCGTTGCTGCCTGTGAAAGTAATGTTGTAAGTAAAAGCTGAAATACTTAGCGAAATGCTAAGCATTAAGGAAATAGCTGATAAAGCTAGGCGGGTAGAAAGAGATTCATTTTTCATAAAATTTAAAATCAAATTGTTTGTTTTAGGGTTTTGATAATTGATTTATAAACAGATATCTATGTAAAAAAAGCGTGGTACTCTAACTGTATCACACTATTGAGGCCATCGACTGCCTAAGCAAAAGTAATAAGTTAAAGCCCACGCGTTTAGCGCAGGCGTTTACTAACTTATTCCAAATTGCTTTTGAAAGTGTCGATGTTTCAATAGTAGGAATAAAAGCTAACGCTTTTGATAATATGTAATGCCACTGTCGCTACAGTGGACGAGTTCTTTTAATGAGTTGCAAATATAAATATAAATTTACAAATTAATATAAGGATTAGAAAATTCTTTATCTGAATTATTTCCTCTTGCAAATTACTCAATAAATTTTGAATGTTCATGCGTTTTTCCTCATTCAACAAACATCTTCGAGACATCAGATGTATATATTGAGCTAATATTCTATAGGTGT
>CAIKVR010000407.1 GCA_903830915.1 uncultured Bacteroidales bacterium | reverse complement strand
ATCCGATACAACAGTATTAGATAAATTGGCTAAACAACCTAAACAATTAAAGGATGTTTTTGACCGATTTGTGCAAGGTATAATAACAGGAAGAGATGCAATCTTTTGTATATCAGGTAACGAAATTGGGGAATATATTGAAGTTATAAGTCAAGACAAGAGATCATTCTTGATTGAAAAAAGCATATTAAAACCACATTTGAGAGGTGAAGATATTAGCAGATATAAGAATCTGTTCAATCAAGAATGGCTTATATTCCCATATAAATTGCAACAAGGAAAGGCAATCTTGTTTACTCCAAAGGAAATGCAAACGCTATTTCCCAAAGCATTTGAATACTTACAACAATTTGAAACAGAACTAAGGGAAAGAGAAAACTCAAAGTTTGACAATGAGTATTGGTATCAATATAGTAGGAATCAAGCAATATCAGTTCTTGAACAACCCAAAATAATAACACCTGAGGTGTGTTATGGAGGGAGCATGACATTAGATACCCACAATTATTATCATAACAGCAAATGTCATACACTCCTGTTAAATGAAACTTCGGGGTATCAGCTCAAATCAATATTGCCAATTTTAAATAGCAAATTATTCTGGTTTTATTTATCTAATACCGGCAATGAATTAAGGGGAGGTTATATTGGAGTGAAAAGGCGTGTTCTTGAGTTATTTAATGTCCCTGAATTATCTGAATCGGATAATGAGTTCTTTATCGAAAAATCTGAGAAAATGCTTGCTTTATACAAAGACTTACAGGAGTTGTCTTATAAATTCCAACGTATGTTGCAGCGTAAGTTTGAGTTGGACGAGTTACCGGGCAAACTGCAAAACTGGTACTTGTTATCCAATAAAGAGTTTATTGCTGAACTTGGCAAGAAAAAAGTAAAACTCACTCTCGCTCAGGAAGCCGAATGGGAAGATTACTTCAATACGGAAAAAGCAAAAGCCCTCCAAATCAAAAAACAAACAGACGATACCGACCGTGAAATAGACCGCATGGTGTATTCGCTGTATGAATTGACGGAAGATGAGATTAAAATTGTGGAGGGGGAGAAATAAGAAAACATGACCTTATGCGAGTGTAGCGGTTTCTTATCTTAAACAAATGGTACATTAAATGTAAAATCTTATAACACGAATTATAATTCATATTATCATCATGAAAAAATTCACCATCCTTATTTTATTATTGACTGTATTTTTGAGCTTGAAAGCTCAAAACTACGAAGAAGAATTCGGAAATTATTTCGAACAGAAAGATACCCTTAATATGAGGAAAACTCTTCTAAACTGGGAAAAGATGAAACCACGGGACTCAGAACTTTTTACATCCTATCTGGATTATTATTTTCTGGTGGCTAATAATGAAGTTCACTCGCTCGAAACAATTCAGCCGGATGGTGAATTAATTCAACCGGAAAGTAACCAGAAAATAGCTGAATATATTGCCAGTCACATGAGTGTTCGTAAACCCATATTATCAAAAGGAATCAGAAAGATTGACGAAGGAATAAATCTGTATCCTGACAGGTTAGATATGCGATTTGGCGAAATTTATGTTCTAAGTCAGGCTAAAGAATGGGCTGTATTTACCCGAAAAATTATTGAAGCTATTGACCAATCAGTAAAAAATAAACATAAATGGAGATGGACACACAATGAGAAAGCTGACGACGCTGAAAATTTGTTCTTTTCAACACTGCAGGATTATCAGATACTGCTGCATAACTACCAGGAAGATAAATTGCTCATTTACATGAAGGAAATAGCTACTGAGGTACTGAAATTTTATCCCGATCAGGTGGAAAGCCTCTCAAACCTTTCAATTGTTTACATGACCAACAATGAAGTTGATAAAGCCATAGAAGTGTTGTTACGTGCCGAAACTATCACCCGGAAGGATTTTATTATTCTTTCTAGTCTGGCTTATGCTTATAAACAAAAGGGAGATAAGGCAAAAGCAATAGAATATTACCAAAAAACCGTACGTTATGGCGACAATGATGCCAAAAGAAAAGCAAAAGAACAGATTCGTGAGTTGAAAAAATAGCTGTTTTATTCTCATCCAGCAACGATTATGATATAAAACGAAGCAAATTACTCAAAACAGTTATAAACAACTTTGATTAAAGTATATTGATAATCAAACAAATATCCTGTTCATAAACTTGTTGATAAGTTGTTCGCAAATACAGGCTAAAAAACTTGCAAAACGCATATTCAATACCTTATATTTGCATCATGAGTTTCGACTCAAACATGAACCAACATGTTGAAACGATCTTTGAAATACTGATACATCAAAAAAAGTCAATAGTTAGATATTGAACCCAAATTCAAAACAGAATTTATAATTTGGTAAAGAACGTACTGATTATTAAGACAAGTTATCTCCCATGTTGTTTGCGCAAGCGGGCAATGCGATGAATAGCAATGCTAATAGTCTTAAGGTTTCCTGCAAAATTGTAGTTCGTTGTGAATCAGACTCTATAGATATAATAATGGTACGTTTGAAAAAACGTAACCCTGTCAGTCAGACAGGAAAGCCGGGTAGTCAGGGAAGGGAATTCAATGTAAAGTAATTCGTTACTTATATACATTTCCAGACACAGAACAAAGAAACAGTAATGTTTTAGAACTTGTGGCTAAAAGTTCCGGGCGAGCAGTACAAAAAAATTAAAAGTCGTGGTTGTTCAATATTTAATAATTAAAGGAGTTTATAATTGAACGAATTTTATTTTTTGGTAATATTACCAAAAGAGTAAAACCGTCAGGAGTAAATGAACTGTATAGGTATAAGAATAATAGCGATGTTAAGCTTGTGCTAAAAAAGGAAAAACAAACGAAATCATTGACTCTGAATCCAAAATTTGATTCCTAAAGCCGTGAAGAACCCGATTCTCTAAAAAGATTACCGGCATTCGAACGAAACAAACGGGACAAATAAACTGCTTGCAAATAAGAATGGTTACATTTACAGGAGCAACACAGTGAAAATGGCGTCAGAAAAAAACCAACCTTCAGGGTAATCCTGTAATGATGTTTCTGCAAAGAAGCGATTATTATCAGAATCTGGAGCTATACAAAATAGCGGTAAACCATGAAGTGCGGAAAAATGATAAGGAACATTTACTTGAAAAGAAGCTTCCATTGCTCAAAACAGTGAAAGTGTATACAGATTCTCAATTTTCTATTGACAGGTGATTTGAAATCTTTGAAGTGACGTGAATCAACAGAAAATCTGTAAAAGGAAACTTAGTTGAAACACATACTATAACACTAAAAACCCGAAAATCAAATGAGAAATCGTTTGAATCAGAGTTTAAAAGATACCGAAAATTGTTAACCAGAGGTTTTGCGAAAAACCACATACAATTAGTAGGTAAGTGTAAAGTAAAAACAATTCAAAGAAAGGTAAAGCCGCAAAATATGTTATGCGGAGTAGGAGAAAATGGACAAATTGATAAAACAATTTGGAAAATTAATCTGAAGCAGAAACGTAATGCAGCAGTAAGGCGGGTAAACACCGGCAAACTACAACCTATCAAAATCAAACTCATGGTGGCTAAATCAGTATTCAAAGATTTCAACATACATTTCATGTACAAAGAGAGGGCGTCCAAAAGGATGCCCTCTTACTGTATAAAACTATAATGTTCAGAAATATCGGTAATTCTATAATCCAATTTTTAGTCTTTCACGCACCGTACTGAGAAACCATTCCATTTGGCATAAGCACGCCGGTCAACATAGCTTTGGTCGAAACGAATGGACATGCCTACAGCGTAACGGGTGGTATCTGACTGAGTGGAAGTCCACCACGAACCTAATGAATCTTTCCGGCTGAATGAATGACTGTAATTGATTCGATAGCCACATGGTAACGCTGCAAAGCCTGATGAATTATTTATGACCGGGTAATTACCAACTGTACCCGAATTGAGTGATTGTCGCCAACCGGTGGTCGAAGCAAGCACTTTTGCAATGGTTTTGGAAGTCGAAATATAGCTGCTTACGGTATTCTCAAGCGCTAGCCATTCATCAGCAGAGGCTACATGCCAACCAATTGGAGCAAGTTTAGTTGTATTCACAGCATACCAGTTATATAATGCTCCGGAGCTGGTCTTGAAAGTTGCTGAATCATTGTTGTACCAACAATATGCGCCAGTAGTTGAATTTCCCCAGGCTGAGCTGTCAGTGACCAACGTTATTGCCAAATTGTCGTTATAGTGGGTAGTTCGGAGATTTTCTATCATCCATGTTTGTGTTCCAATGGTTACTGTGTTATACAAATTGCCATCCACATCAGTAACAGTACCACCAAATTTAGGTTCATACACCGTGTTACAGCCGTTTAAACTAAATAGTAGTAAACAGGAAGCAAGTATAATTTCAAATCTGAATTTCGTTTTCAAAATGCGTAATAAACTTGTATTTATAACTTTATAAACTTTCTACTTTATAAACTTTCAACTAAATAAACAGATGATTACTGATACTGAATATAAATGGGTTGTGGTTTTAAGGTCATCAACTCTTTGGGTGTGTACATCTTGTGGGGTGCTTTTTTCAAATCGTTCTTATAAAACAGCTTGAATCCGGCAAATTGCACGGGTTCACGGTAGATATAGCGGATATACGTACTGTGTTTCAATACAGGTTCGCCCCAACCATCCATATTCATAATAATCTGTACTTCAGGATGAAGTTTTATGTTTTTGTAATTCCTGAGCATTCCCTGCGTAAACCGGTGTACAATAAGGATTTTAGGAGGCAGATTATATTTCTTAACCAGATCGACCAAATATTGCGAACAGAAATTCACATCGGTGGCATCCATAGTTCCAATTTTTTTGCCCGGATGACTTCCATCTTTCATAGAGAATTCCGGATCAATGGCTAAATGCACGTGAGGGAGTTTTAAATAATTTTCAAGCATAGGCACTTCAGCCTGAACGTTACTAAGTGCCACCTGAATATCCAGAAAAACGATTGCATTTCCCATTTTGGCAATAGCCAATGCTGAATCTAACTGAACCTTGGGCATTCGCATACGGTATTTACCATCTTTTGCCGGATTACCTTGCGCTACAACGGCTATGTAATGAATAGCTGGTTGTACTTTGGTAGTAGAATCAGCTTGTTCCCATGCTTTAATTTCTATATTAAACCTGCGCCACAGTTCTTTTGGTGGATATTCGCCTAATATACCCATTTTCTTTGAATAGAGATTACCATAGTAAGCCACAATGCGTTTAAAAGGTAGAATAGCTCCGTTCAACGGATAAACTTTTGTTTCAACAGGCCACAATCCGGTAGTATCACCATTGGCAAGGGCTTCGAGTTTGTTGTTGTAAGCCAGTGTATTAAAAGGAACTATTGTTTTCTCGGCTATTTTGTGAAAAGGTATTTTGTCGGAAATTTTCTTATCGGTTTTGGAATTACATCCGTTCAGGATAAAAAGTGCTAAAAGTGCAAAGGGAAAGATTTGTTTCATTCTGAATTTTTTTATATTAGAGTTCAAAACTACACAATTTGACTGAATTATCCAATGATTTTGAGGTGGTTGTTGATAAGTTTCTAAAAACTAACAATCCATGAGCAATAAAAAGGAAATTAATCAATGAAAGTTGATTTTTAGAGATGAAAGAAATAGAAGACAGGTTTTATTTCACTTCAGGTGAAGTTTTCAACACGATAACCGTAATTTCGGGGCGAACACCAATATACATAGGAAGACCAATGTAACCAATACCTCTGTTTACATAAATATATTGATTATCAACATTATATAACCCTGACCAGTACTTAAAAACAAAAGCGGCAGGAGAAAAAAGATGTTTTCCAAATTTTATACCCAGCTGACCGGCGTGTGTATGACCTGAAAGAGTTAGTGCAATATCCTTATGTTCAATTACTTCCGGCTCCCATTGCGAAGGATCATGTGCAATAAGTATTTTGGGTGCTTTCGGCGGGGTGTTTTGTAAAGCTTTGACTAAATCGCTGTAATTGGAGAGATTGGATTTACTCCAGTTGCCAAGACCAACTAATGTTATGCTATCGGAATCACTTTTCAAATAAATATGTTCGTTTTGAAGCAATGTAAAACCAAAATCTTTAATTGACCTACAAATGCTTTGACGGTTTTCTGATCGCAAGGAATCATTTCTCCAATCGGTATAATCACCATAGTCATGATTTCCAAGCACAGCATACATTCCATAACGTGCTTTAAGTTTTCTGAAATAAGGTTTCCAGCCTACAGCTTCTTCACCGAAATTGTTCACCATATCGCCCGAAAATATAATTATATCAGGCTGTTGTTCGTTCACAAGTTTTATTACCGGTTGCAATTTGTCAAACTTTTTGTTCCAGCTTCCCAAATGAATGTCGGATATCTGAACAATTCGATAATTATTAAAAGCAGCAGGAAGTCCTTTGATGGGCACTTCTACATGTGTTACATCGAAATTACGTGGGGTAATATAAGCACTTATAAGCATGACAGCAACCACATAAACATTCATTGCTATCCGGGCTATATAAAAATAGATGCTTCCACGACCAGTAATCTTCTTAAATGCATATTCAAGCACATAAAAGAATGCATGAATCAACTTGGAAAGGTATATGAGCAGGAAAAAAAAGAAAAGCCACATAACTGCTACCACAATTCGGAAATTATGCATGCTTTCTAACCCTAATTTGATATACATGAACAAACCCGCAAATACAAGAGCAGGTATCAGGTGTAAAACAATATAAAAAGGGTGAGAATCTTTGCGTTTCAGTTTAAGGTAGAAAAACGTGTCGGGAATGGCTATTAAAAGCAACAGACTAACTAAAGTCAACATGTACATTCTCATAATTCAATTTCCAATTATCAATTCAAGGTTCTGATTTTCTAAACCGGCACTACAAACTATTAACTATAGACTACAAACTAAATCCTCCCGTTCCATTCAGCGTAAAACTCGTCCAGAAACTGTTCAATAAACTCATGCCTGTGTTTAGCCAGTTGGCGGCCGGTTATAGTATTCATAAGGTCTTTTAGCAATAACAGTTTCTCGTAAAAATGGTTCAAGGTAGGTGCAGTGCTGTTTTTATATTCTTCCTTAGTCATGTTCAGGTTGGGCGGTATTTCCGGATTATAGAGTTCCCGGTTCATAAACCCTCCATAATTGAATGTGCGGGCTATGCCTATTGCACCCAATGCATCGAGTCTGTCAGCATCCTGAACTACATCCAGTTCGGGTGAACTGAACTTTCGGAGTTCTTTTCCGCCCTTAAAGGAAATATTACGGATAATATGTACAACATGCTCTATCACAGATTCTTCTAAGTCTAATGTATTCAGAAAATGTAGTGCAGTAAGAGGACCTTTTTCTTCATCACCGTTGTTGAATTTAGAATCAGCAATATCGTGAAGCAATGCACCCAACTCCACTACCAATAGCGAGACATTTTCAGTTCCGGCAATCAGTTTCGACAATTGCCACACACGATATATATGCCACCAATCGTGACCTCCCTCAGCATCTTCAAGTGTTTGTTTTACAAAGGCAATTGTTTGTTCTATAATTCTCTCGTTACTCATACTAATTGAAAGTGTAAAGATAAAAAATAAACCGGTTAATGGTTATTCCAAAACAAAAAAATACAAATTGCTTTATTGTTTTTTTTCAAGTTATTATTTAGCAATTTCATAAAAAAACCCACCTTTCATTTTTCCGAAAGGTGGGTTAATTATTAGTTTTTAATTGTCAATTCAAATCAAACTCCCAATGAAGCACGAACAGCCTCTATCTTTTTGTTGGCAGCAGCATCGGCAGCATCGTATTCGGCACGACTATTCATTTCGCCACGAACTTCAATGTAGAACTTAATTTTAGGTTCTGTTCCCGAAGGGCGAACCGAAATTTTGGTTCCGTCTTCGGTGAAGTACTGAAGCACGTTTGATGTGCATGGGAAATCAAGCTCACTTACTGCTCCTGAAGCCAAATTAGTCATTTTAAGCGATTCATAATCCTTAATAATACTTACATTTGATCCGGCAATTTCTTTTGGTGGATTGGTGCGGAAGTCACGCATCATTTGAGCAATTTCTTCTGCACCCGATTTACCTTTACGCACTACCGAAATACCTTTTTCCTTGCCAAAGCCATATTCCACATAAATGTCCTGCAATTGTTCAAATAAGGTTTTGCCGTTATCTTTTGCCCAGGCAGCAATTTCTGCCATTACGGCACACGATGATACTGCATCTTTATCACGTGCAAATTCTTCTGGCAGGAAGCCGTAGCTTTCTTCACCACCGCCAATATAAGTTTTCTTACCTTCGTTTTCGCGAATTACGGCAGCAATCCATTTGAAACCGGTATAACAATCAAACATTTCAACGTTGTTACGGTCGGCAATTTGTTTGATAATTTCGGTAGTAACAATGGTTTTTACGATATATTCATTGCCGGTAATTTTACCCAATTCGTTCCACCTACGGATTAGGTAATAAATAAACAACAGTGCGGTTTGGTTACCGTTTACCAGAATCCACTCTCCTTTATCATTTTTCACCGCAATACCCAACCGGTCGGCATCCGGATCGGAAGCCATCACGATATCAGCATCGGTCTCAATGGCTTTTTTCACGGCCATATCCAGTGCAGCTGGTTCTTCGGGGTTGGGCGAAACCACAGTTGGAAAGTCGCCACTCACCACATTTTGCTCAGGTACAGGAATAATGTTGGTGAATCCATATTCTTTCAGTGCCAGTGGAATAAGTTTTACACCCGTTCCGTGAATTGGTGTATAAACGATTTTCAGGTTACTGTTGCGTTTGATTGAGTCTGGCGAGAGTGAGAGTTTTTTAATGTTTTCTATAAATGCATTATCAATTTCCTCGCCGATTATTTCAATTAATGCAGGGTTTCCGTCGAATCTAATATCGTCCACGTTGCTAATCTTCATTACTTCAGTAATTACATTCTCATCGTGTGGAGCAACCATTTGAGCACCGTCGTTCCAATAGGCTTTGTATCCGTTGTATTCTTTCGGATTATGCGAAGCGGTAAGGATTATTCCACTCTGGCATCCGAGATAACGAATGGCAAACGAAGCTTCGGGTGTAGGACGGAGATCGTCAAACAAGTATACTTTGATACCGTTAGCTGAGAAGATATTAGCAGAAATTTCAGAAAAAAGGCGACTGTTATTGCGGCAGTCGTGACCAATCACCACACTGATTTGAGGTACATCGGGAAATTGTGCAATCAGATAATTGCTCAATCCCTGTGTAGCAGCACCCACTGTGTAAATGTTCATACGGTTTGAACCTGCACCCATTATACCTCGTAAACCTCCTGTTCCGAATTCGAGGTCACGGTAAAAAGAGTCAATCAATTCCGTTTTATCATCGGCATTTATCATCCTGTGAATATCATTTTTGGTCTCCTCGTTGTAATTTCCATCCAGCCAAACTTGAGCTTTGGTCATTACTTCTGTTAGTAATGCATTGTTTTCCATATCGTTACTTTTTTAATTATGTTTTGTATTTGTGGGTTTAAAAATAGTATTTTTTTTTGAAAGTGAGAAATCAAATTGATTCATAATTGAAAAACAGAGATTTCGTTTTTCGAAATCTCTGTTTTAATTTTATCTTGGTCGGATTTAGAACACCAACCTTCGTGAATTATCAGATTAAGTATTCTTTTTCACAACCCGATTTTATCAATAATTCGTTTATTTCATTTTTAAGATCTATCATTCGGAGTTCTCTGTCGAGGAAATAGCGATTCATATCTTCAAGTTGTTGTGATTTTTTAGACAATTCTACATCTATCCGTTTTCGTTCAGTAATATCTATCAGGGTGAGTAAACATAAATTTGAATTTTCAGACACTATAGCTTCAATATGAACACATATTTTAGTATCGTTGCCTAATAAGAGAAATAACTCACATGTTTTTTTTGATTTATTGATAAATGCATTTTCTAATGCCTGATTATACAATTCTATACTTTCGGGATGAACGTAAAGACCAAATCGGGTATTTTTTAAATGTTTTCTGTCTTTTCCAAGCATAGTTGCAGCTGAAAAATTCAGATCAGTAATAGTGCCTTCGTTTGATAGTGAAATATATCCCGAGGGTGCAAAATCGTATAAATCGGTATATTTTTCCATTGACTCTTCTGCTTGTTCACGGGCTTTCATGAGTTCTTCGTTCTGCATTTCCAACTCTATCTGGTGAACCTGCAGTTCATGGATAAGTTTCAGATTATCAACTTTATCAAAGGATTTAGTCAACTTTCTTTTAAGCAATTCTTCTTCTGCCTGCTGGCGAAGATTTATTGATTCTGATTTGTCATACTCGTTAGTTTTCATGGCATTGAAAGTTTATTTTCCTGTAAAAATTTAATAGTTTTATTGAGTTCTGTTTCGAGTTTTTTACGTTCTGAGATGTCAGTCATACTAATCAGACATTTATCGTGGTCTTTTGATATATGAGCATCAACGTGAACATACAATGTTTTTTCAATCGTATCTGTTTTGTGAAGTAAAAGTAATTCACAGCTTTCTTTTTCGTATAGCCTGAAAGACATATATAATAGCCTATTAAAAATGCTTAATGAATCATGTGTGATATGAAGTGCGAAACGGGTATTTTTCAATTGGTTGCGATTTAATCCAAGCATGTCTGCTGCTGAAAAATTCAAATCAAGTATTTCACCTTCTTTCGATAGTGTAAGATAGCCCGAAGGTGCAAAATCGTATAAATCAGTGTACTTCTTAATGGCTTTATAGGCTTGATCATGAACCATTATCAGTTCTTCATTCTGCATTTCAAGTTCTATCTGGTGAACCTGTAATTCATGTATTAGCTTCAGATTATCAAAATCAGCCATATCATTCAGCACTGGCTTATTGTTTTTTAACTCATTTTCAGCTATAAGTCTGATAAGTGTTTCCTCGTTGGCTGATTTTTCATTTTTTTTCATGGTTTATATAGATTGTGTTCGCGTAATAAATCAACGGTTTTGTTCAGTTCAATTTCCAGTTTCTTGGCTACGGTAATATCAACAAATGTTATAACCAGCCCATCAATCTTATCATCAAAGGTCCGGTAAGGCATAATACGTACATTATACCAGTTTCCCTCGTTGGTAGTAATGGCAGTTTCTTTAAAAACAAGCGTTCGCAATACTTCTTTAGCATGATTTGCTATTTCGGGGTATTGCAGGTTATTTACAAGATCGGTAAATGGGCGACCTATATCGGTCAGTCTAAGTTTTACAATTTTTGAAATCTGCTCGGTGAACCGGCGGATATTCAATTCTTTATCCAGAAAAAGTGTAGCTATATCGGTGCTGTTTAGCAAATTAATCATATCATTGTTTGCTAGAACAAAATCGCCTATTTTACTTTGAAGTTCAAGGTTTACTGTTTGCAATTCTTCGTTCAGACTTTGCATTTCTTCTTTCGAAGTAGTCAGTTCCTCGTTGGTCGATTGAAGTTCCTCATTGGTTGATTGTAATTCTTCGTTGGTCGACTTTAACTCTTCCTGCGATGTTTGCATTTCTTCCCGGGTACTTTGAAGTTCTTCATTAGCCCGTTGTAGCTCATTCTCAACTTCCTGATAATGAATTGGCATAATTTTCCCTGCAACTTTTTTGGTTTGTTTTTCAATTACCGGACTTGGTATATCCGAAAAAACAATGATTATAGAACCTTTGAGGGTTTCCGGTTTTTCAATTTGTTGAATAGTTACATCTACAAATTGCGTTCCTCCGTTTGTACCCACTTTTAGATTCTTCAGTTCTATGGGATCGAAGTTTTGTTTTGCTTTACGGATAGCACCGGTCAATAAGGTGTCTAATCCCTTGCGTGCCATGGCATAAATGTTCATATTGGCTTTGCCGGCAGCAGGTTCAAGGTATTTACCTGTTTTACCGGTTATATACAATATATCTCCCTGATCGTTAATCAGTACACTGGCCGGTGAAAAACGCTGAAGTAATAATCTGTCAGCTAGTGTTTGTATGTTTTCTATTTCTTTCATGGGTTTATGCAGAGCTTCAGTTAATGTGATTTTTCGTTGAGAAAAAGAATCCGGGAAATTGGATAATTCAGGTTTTTTAGGTAATCCAGAACGTTTATATAATTTGAATTTTGAATCCATAATCGTGAAGAAACCATTACCGGAACTTTCATTCTCTGCACTTCCGAGCAATAAAATACCTCCCGGATTAAGACTGTAATGAAACAAAGACATTAATTTTTTCTGTAATTCTGCTTCCATGTAAATCAGCATATTCCGGCACGAAAGGAAATCCAGTTTGGTGAATGGAGGGTCTTTAATCACGTTTTGCGGTGCAAAAACCACCATCTCGCGAATAGTTGAATTTATTTTGTACCCATTTTCATTAGCCATAAAAAACTTACTAATTCTATCGGGTGATACTTCGGATTTTATATTTGTTGAGAATTCACCTTTTCTTGCCTTTTCAATGGCATCAACTTCCAAATCAGTAGCAAAAATCTGTAAGCTAAAATTCTTTTTAAGCTGAATTTCTTCATAAGCTTCTTTAAAAACGATAGCCACTGAATATGCTTCTTCACCGGTACTACAACCCGCTACCCATGCTCTGAAAACATATCCGTTTGGAAATTCGGTAAACATTTGAGGAAAGATTTCTGATTTTAATTTTTCCCACACGGCCGAATCCCGAAAAAAACTAGTAACACCAATTAGTAATTCTTTAAACAGAATTTCAGTTTCCTTTGGGTTTTCCTGCAAAAAGCGGACGTAATTATGTATTTTATCAATCTGGTGAACATTCATTCGCCTTTCAATGCGCCGAAACATAGTATTTTTCTTGTACAACGAAAAATCATGTCCGGTTTGAGAGCGGAGCAATATAATTATTTTCTCAAGATTACTCGTGTTTTTAAAATCATCAATTAAGTCTGAAGTACCTATAGGAATATGTTTCAGACAAGCTATTAACTTTTCAGGTAGTTCATTAGCAGGTGCAACAATATCAATTCGCACTGCATTTACAGCACTTCGTGGCATACCATCGAACTTTGCATTGCTTGGTTCCTGCACCAATGCCATGCCATTCATCTCTTTAATTTTCCTCATTCCCTGACTTCCATCCGATCCCATTCCCGATAGAATAATTCCGGCGCATTTTTCCTTTTGGTCATTAGCCAGCGATTTAAAAAAATAGTCGATAGGAAGTCGAAGTCCTCTGGTTTCAATGGGTTCAAACAAAAACAATGCACCCCGCAGGATGGACATGCTTTTATTAGGAGGAATTACATATACATGGTTTGGTTTTACCACTAGCTTGTCGGTTGCCTGAAAAACTTTCATAGTTGTTATTCGCTGAAGTAATTCGGGCATAATACCTACATGGTCGGGGTCGAGATGCTGAATAACCACAAAGGCCAATCCACTATCAGCTGGCATGTTTTCGAAGAACTGCTCCAATGCTTCTAAACCACCTGCTGAAGCACCAATTCCAATAATGGGAAAGTCGGATTTATTGGTAGTTGATTTGAGTTTGGGTGCTTTGAGTGGCTTGGTTTCCATAGTTCGGAGAGATGAAAGTAAGGTTTAATTAGCTCAGAATGAAATAGTTTTCAAATGTAGTCATTTAATTACGTCTTTATATAAAGATATGGTTATTTCTTCTGATTATGAGAATTTAAGTTGAATTATAACTAGAATTCAAGTCGATGTATATTTTGGAAGGCAACAATAACTTTTTGGAGGGCAACAAAAGATGTTTGGAGGGCAACAAAAATTGTTAGGAGGGCAACAAAAATTGTTAGGACGGCAACAAAAATTGTTAGGAGGGCAACAAAAAATGTTAGGAGGGCAACAAAAAATATTTGGATGGCAACAAAAGATGTTTGGAGGGCAACAAAAAATGTTTGGATGGCAACAAAAAATGTTAGGAGGGCAACAAAAATTGTTTGGAAGGAGGAGTATTGGAAGGCAAAATGATTTAATGTAAAGTCTCTATTCCAAGGTTCAAAACCTTAGAATAAAGACTTTCAACTAGAAGTTAAGTGTTTAATTTACGGGACTTAACTCAGCCGTAGCAATTAAGTTTACTTCATCACCTACCATCACAGCAGGGAATTTACTTCCAATATCAAAATCAGATCTTTTTAAAAGTCCTTTTATTGTAAATACTGCAATATCTTTTTTGTTCATCGGATTTTGAACTTTACCTTCAAAAATCAAATCCAATTCAACAGGTTTTGTAATACCATGCATTGTTAAGTTTCCAAGTAATTTATACTCGTTTCCTTTTACATTTTTTACCGCAGTGCTTTTGAATGTAAGTGTTTGAAACTTTTGAGCATCAAAGAAATCGGCGCTTATTAAGTGTGTGTCGCGTTGTTCCTGATCGGTGTTAATACTTGAAATATGAGCTGTGACTTCAATTTTAGCATCGCTGTAATCAGGCTTTGTATTTACTGCTCTAATTTCAAATTGCTTGAAATTACCTGAAACAGTAGAAATTGTTAGATGTTTAATTGTGAATCCTAAATGAGAATGTGCAGGATCGGAAACCCATGTTTGGGATGTGGCTGATAAAGTACCTAAAATTAGTACAATTGAAAGAATCGTTTTTTTCATAACTCTGAATTTTTAATTAATTTGTTTGAACTTATAACAGTTAACTATATTTTATGTTCAGATTTTTTTATCTAACTAACTTTAGTTGTTATGAAAGCAAAAAAAACGCAGAGTTTTGATATAATTCAAAACTCTGCGTTTAAAGTGTTTCTTTATCGTCGGAATTGGAACTACTACCTTCTGGATTTACTCCACCACATTTGGTTTTTCCAGTCCGTACCCCATTTTCTTATCCTCAGCTTTAAGCAAGAATGCGAAAATAATAGCCAACACACCAAAACAGGCAAAAATCAACATAGGAATTGTGTAGTTGTATTGAGTCAGATGTTGTTCTTTACCATCAACCACTTTGATAAGTGTGCCTGTGATACAGTATTTATCGAGTACCGTTCCAATAAGCAATGGCACAAGCATTAAACCCCAGTTTTGTACCCAAAAAATCATGGCATAAGCAGTTCCGAGCTTGCTGTGAGGAATAATTTTGGCAACTGATGGCCACATGGCCGATGGAACAAGCGAGAAAGCAATCCCCAATAACATAACTAACCCGACAGCAATAGGGAAACTATTGAGTGATGGGATAGAAAATAATAAATGTACACAAACCAGTAGAATAGATCCAATAATCATAATGCTGGCAGCTTTTCCTTTTTTATCAGAGATACCACCAAAGAGTGGAGTTAGTAACAATGCACTAAACGGCAGCAAAGCAGGAATATAACCGGCAAAAGTGTCATTCACTGAGAATTTTTGAACAATCAGGTTGGTGGCAAATTTAATAAATGGGAATACGGCTGAATAAAACAACACGCAAAGAATGGCAATGTACCAGAATGCACGGTTTGAGCCAATTTCTTTGATGTCAGCAAATTTGAATTCTTCTTCAGCTTCCACACCTGCAGCAGTTTCTTCATGATCCAACCGTTTGTCCAGCACAGTAAACAAAATAAATACCAGCAAACCGATTAAAAGTAAAATAATGGAAACGATAACCGGAGTGCTTACATTTTTAGTCAGGTTGTAGAGTGGGAGTGGAGTAAACATGGCCAAAGCAGTACCAATACGACCGGTAGATGTGTTCAGACCAATTGCCAATGCCATTTCTTTACCACGAAACCACCGAACCACAGCTTTATTGGCAGAAATTCCAAACATTTCGCAACCCACTCCAAAAACGGCAAATCCCAATCCTGCAAAAACGGCAGATCGTGAAGTCTCTCCTAAAATCTGCCAACCACCGAGAGCAATAGTAATAGTACCATTAACATGCCCTGATATTGCCCAATATTTAATTCCTGCTCCAATAAGCATCACGGCAATTGCCAATACTCCGGTGAAACGTGTACCTAATTTATCAAGTATCATTCCACTGAAAACCAGCATCAATAAAAATACATTAAACCAACCATAACCGCTTGTAAATAAGCCATATTCGGTGGCACTCCATTTCAGATTTGTTTGTAAATACTGTTGCAGGGGTGCCATGGCATCCGTAAGGTAATACATACACATCATGGTAAATGATACCAGCACCAATACTATCCAACGGGCTGATTTCGATTCGCGTAGCGAAGAAGAAATTTTCTCAGTCATAAACTATTTATTTAATTAATTGTTTTTAAATTGAAATCATGATAATCTTCAATTTGTAATAATCAAATTGGAAATTTGAAACTATTCCATTGAAAATTGAATTTTCACGGCTGCAAATCTACTCAAAAAAATCATTTTTTTTGTAAAACTGACAAAATTACCGAATATTCTTGTGAAATTTAGTTCGGTACAGTTTTTGAAATCAAGAAATGAAGATTTATTAATTGCCTTAATTACCAATTTTTAATTTTTAGGTGTACTTTAATTCACTATATTTGTCACATTAAACTGAGGAGAAAAAAATATGTCAGTAAACTATTCTGAACAATTACACAACGTGCTGTTGTACAGCTCACAAGAAGCTGAACGTCTGGGAAATAATTACATCGGTCCTGAGCATCTTTTGCTGGGTATTCTTCGTGGAGGAAGCGGTAAAGCCATCGATATTCTCAATGTAACCCACATAAATCTGTCTAAAATCAAACAAACCATAGAAAGTCAGATTCGTACAGACCTTGAACCGAGCGGTGCTGAACTACCAAGTTTGAAAAGTACCGAGCGAATAAAGAAAATCATGGAACTCGAAACCCGTTCATTATCAGTGGAGACTGCTGATACTGAACACTTATTGCTGGCTATTCTGAAAGAAAAGAATAATCTGGCGGGCGATATACTGAATGCCGAAAGTCTGACATATACTCAGGTGAAGGCATTGATTGAAGCACCTCATGACACACCAATGATGGGTTCGGGCTTTCAGGATGAAGATGACGAGGATGAAGATCCACGTCAAAAACGCAAAGCAAATCCTCAGGGAGCTGCAAAACAAAGCGATACTCCGGCACTTGATACATTTGGTACAGATATTACCAAAGCTGCACTTGAAAACCGTCTTGATCCGATTGTTGGTCGTCAGAAAGAAATTGAACGTCTGGCTCAGATTCTGAGTCGTCGCAAGAAAAATAACCCGGTACTTATAGGCGACCCCGGTGTGGGAAAATCCGCTATCGTGGAAGGTCTTGCATTGCGCATCATTCAGCGTCGTGTATCGCGTGTTTTGTTCGACAAACGGGTGGTTTCGCTTGATATAGCCTCAATAGTGGCAGGCACTAAATACCGCGGACAGTTTGAAGAACGTATAAAAGCCATTCTGAACGAACTGCAGAAAAATCCCGATGTCATTCTGTTTATCGATGAAATACATACCATTGTGGGCGCAGGTGGTGCACCGGGTTCGCTTGATGCTGCCAATATGCTGAAACCCGCGCTGGCACGTGGCGAAATACAGTGCATTGGAGCAACTACTCTGGATGAATACCGTCAGAGCATAGAAAAAGATGGAGCGCTTGAACGTCGTTTCCAAAAGGTAATGGTAGATCCCACTACAGCTGATGAAACACTGGAGATTCTTACCAATATTCAGGATCGCTACGAATATCATCACAATGTGCGATATACGCCGGATGCTATCAAAGCATGTGTGCGCCTGACTGACCGTTATATTACCGACCGTTGTTTCCCTGATAAAGCCATCGATGCGTTGGACGAATCAGGTTCACGAGTTCATATAGGTACAGTTTCAGTTCCGGCTGAAATTGAAGCATTGGAAAAACAGATTGAAGACCTGAAAAAAGAAAAACTGAAAGTTCTTTCGGAACAAAAATATGAACTTGCCGGACCCATACGCGACCACGAAAAACAATTACAGTATCAGCTCGAAGATGCGGTAAAACGTTGGGAAGAAGAAGCCCAACAACATCCTGAAACGGTTGATGAAGAACAAGTTGCCGAAGTTGTGGCAATGATGTCGGGCATTCCCGTTCAGCGTATTGCTCAGGCTGAAGGCCTGAAGCTCCGCCAGATGAAAGAAGCGTTGCAGGGTAAAGTAATTGGTCAGGATGATGCGGTGAATAAGATAGTGAAAGCTATTCAGCGTAACCGCATAGGACTTAAAGATCCAAGTAAACCAATAGGTTCATTTATCTTCCTTGGTCCTACAGGTGTCGGTAAAACGCACCTTGCCAAGATTTTAGCAGAGTTTATGTTCGACAGTGCCGATGCACTTATCCGTGTGGATATGAGCGAATATATGGAGAAATTCAGTGTTTCGCGCCTGATTGGAGCACCTCCGGGATATGTGGGTTACGAAGAAGGTGGTCAGTTGACAGAAAAAGTTCGCCGCAAACCCTATTCAATTATTTTGCTTGATGAGATTGAAAAAGCGCATCCTGATGTGTTCAACCTGTTGCTTCAGGTAATGGACGAGGGTAGGTTGACTGATAGTTTGGGACGGCGTATCGACTTTAAAAATACAATAATCATTATGACTTCTAACGTTGGAACCCGTCAGTTGAAGGATTTTGGTAAAGGTGTAGGTTTCAATTCTGCTCCCGAAGTAGCTATGGATACAGAATTTTCGCGTGGCGTTATTCAAAAAGCTTTGAACCGTACTTTTGCCCCTGAATTTATGAACCGTGTGGACGAAGTGATAATGTTTGACCAGTTGAGCAAAGAATCTATCCGATTGATTATTGATTTGGAACTAAAAGGGTTGTTTGGTCGGGTTACTGCAATGGGTTATAAACTGGAACTCACCAACGAAGCCAAAGATTTTATTGCTGATAAAGGCTATGATGTTCAGTTTGGTGCACGTCCGTTGAAACGAGCTATTCAGCGTTATCTGGAAGATGAATTGGCTGACATAGTATTGGCAGGTGAACTGGAAGCAGGAGATACCATTTTAATGGATTTAAATGCAGAAACGAGTGAAATAAAAGCCCGTATTGTGAAACCAACACCAGAAATAAGCTTATAGAGGGTTTAATTTAAATAAGAATCCCTGCTAATCAGTTGAAATTAGCAGGGATTTATCATTTAGAAACTGTTTAAAAATAATCGTCAATATAGCATTTGGACTGGTTTTCAGTCGAATAAGTATTCTTCTTTATTATTGAAACCTGAACTATCTTATTGTTTTCCATTCTTTTTCGACTATTTGCAGCTTTATTTTTCTCAAATAGCCCGCTATTTTTCAAAAAACAAATCCACAACTAGCCAAAAAATAATTAATAAACAATTTAAAATTTATTTTTAAACAGTTACTTATTTCCTTTCAATAAATAATACAGAATCATATTTTTTTCTTCATCTGTGATTTTTGCTTTGGGTTGCATCTTATCTAATGACAAAATCCAGCTTTCACGACCGAATTTCTCGGGTAAACGAAGGTTATGGCAAGAACCACATTTGTTTACATACAGTTGTCGGCCTTTCTTCAGAGTTTCTATATTGGCAGTTGAAGGTACATTTTCCTTTGAAGGTGTATAGAGTGGACTTGAACAGGAAACAAGTACTGAAAGCATAACTACAGCAATTATTTTACGCTCAGATAGCCACTGAGAATAACAAGCGGCATTGAAGTTTTTCAAATTCGTCGAGATTTAATGTTGAATTTATTGTTGTTCCTTTGAAAGATGTAATCTGAGGCATAACGCTGAAGTTAACCCAGAACTTTTCCTGTACATACGAAATTCCGAGACCGGTATACAACGCACTGTGTTTCAATTCTCCTTCCGCAAAAACATTCTGAAAAGAGTTTTCAAACGTCAGGTGAAAATGTGGATTAAGTTCATAAGCCAGTGCCACATTCAAATCAGCTTTTCCTTCTTTTCCCCAAACATTGGGAACAAAAGTCTCTGCTTCAAATTCATAACTTGCATTGGCTGCCAGATCAAATTTACCGAGTTTTTTGTCTCCAATCAGTTTACCTTCAAGCTCATATTCTGAGGTTCCAACGGTGTATTCACCATACAATGCCAGACCAACAGGGTCAGCTACAGGATCAGCCAGTTTGTACTTCCATTCGTTTGATAGGCTAACTTCGTGCTCAGTTTTCAGAGCAGAACTTTCAGTCTGGGTTATGGACGTTATATTAAGATAGAATGATGTTTGCAGGTTGTTACCTAATCCTATTTCAACTTCAGTTCTGTTGTCGAGTCTGGCAAAATAATCTGTTTTTCCGGTTCGGAATGTGTTATTTACTTCAAGCTCGTGCTGCCCTTTATTTAAAACTGCGCTCTGGTAAGTATAAGTGAATAATCTGTCCTGTGCAAATAAACCGGTAGTAATCACAACAATTACCGCAAAGCTAATAGCTTTTTTAAAATTCATGTTGTCTATATTATTGATTTCGAAGACAAAACACTGAAAAAGCCCTTATTGTTGGGGTTTGGAGAAAAATTATGAGTTAAATGCGTTAATCAGAGCCTGCGGGTAACACCATAAGTAGGCACACTTTCGTGTTTATAGCGATTCACAGCAGTCACCACAAAAGTATAAGTACCGTGGAATTTCTCATCAAGGATACGTAAATCAACGCAGGTTTCTGTAGTACGGTACACAATGTTGGCTGGATCGTCCATATCACCGGCTTTATGACCTTTGAAGGCATAAATCACATAATAGGCCGTACCACAACCACCTTCACCATTAATATCATCCCATATCAGATACGCATCTTTGCCATCTCGCAGAATTTTTATATTTTGAGGCTGTGCAGGTGTTTCGCCTTCAATGTTATGATTGACAGGGCATAGAGCCGGATATTTATAGTAGTTCAGTTGCAAACTGTCGTTTAGGTTTTGTTTGTTTTTAAGGAACGGTTTGGCACTGAAAAATACTGCTCCATCAATTTGAGGATATTGCTTATTCATTTTCAACTGTCGACATAATTCATTCCCGCTTCTCCAAGCTTTATTAGCATCAGTAGAACCAAGTTGTGAGGCGTACATACCAATATAAAGGTTTTTTCCAAACGAATTTTCGCTCCACCATTTCGCCAACACTTGATAGTCAGCAACTTTTTTTCCTATTTCCCAATAAAGTTGTGGAACTACGTAGTCAATAGTACCTTCCTTAAGCCATTTCAATATGTCGGCATACAAATCATCATAATTCTGACAACCGGCCTGTGTGGCTGAACCGATAGGGTCGGATGATTGATTGCGCCAAACACCAAAGGGAGAAACACCAAATTCAACCCAGGGTTTCAGGCTTTTGATAGTTTGCTGAAGTTCCGAAATTACCAGATTCACATTATTACGTCTCCAGTCATTTTTCTGATTAGTAGCAAATCCCCTTGGATTCTTACGAAACGTCATTTCATCAGGGAATTCCTCATTAACAACACGATACGGATAAAAATAATCATCAAAATGAACCCCATCAACATCGTAACGAGACACCACATCTTCCACCACACGATTCAGAAACTCACGTGTTTCGTCCAGCCCCGGGTCAAAATAATACTTATCGCCGTATTTCACAAAAAGGTCTTTATTTTTAAAATAAAGATGATTTTTGCTGAGTACGTTCAGATTATCGGAATTGGTTACTCGGTATGGATTCAGCCATACATGCACTTCAATACAGCGTTTATGGGCTTCTTCAATTACAAACTGAAGCGGGTCGTAATACGGATTCGGGCGTGTTCCCTGCTTACCTGTGAGCCAGTGCGACCATGGTTCAATTGCCGAAGGGTAGAATGTATCGGAAGTGGGTCTTATTTGTAGAATTATGGCATTGATATTATTTTTTGCTAATCCGTCGAGCATATTGCGCATTTCTTCCCGTTGTTCTTTCGAAGTAAGGTTACGCTGACTTGGCCAGTCAATATTTGCAACAGTTGCTATCCATACAGCTCTGAATTCGTGTTTGGAATGTTGAGCAGAAATACCTGTCAGGATAAGTATTAACGAGAGGAGTATATGGATTCGCTTTGTCATGCAATTGTAATATTTGAATACAAAAGTAACTAAATTTCACAGTTCAGACAACCTGAACGATATTTTTTAAGAACATTTGCCGAAAAACATTGTTTTCAGAATAAAAACAAGTAATTTTGCAGAATGAATAAACAAAACGATGGAACAATGAAGAAGCAACTGAAAATAGCTTTAGTAGCCCACGACAGACGCAAAGCCGACATGGTGGAATGGGCAATTTTTAATGCAGATATGTTGGCTAAACACCAATTGATTTGTACAGGAACGACCGGTAGTTTGATTCAACAAGCCCTGAAAGATAAAGGTGTGGATGTGGATATTACGTGTATGAATTCCGGCCCGCTGGGAGGTGATGCTGAAATTGCTGCATTGGTGGTGCGGAAACAGATTAATCTGGCTGTTTTTCTGATAGATGACCTGAACGCACAACCTCACGAAGCTGATATTCAGATGTTGTTACGTCAGTGTCGCGTTCATAATGTGCCTATTGCCTGCAATCGATACAGTGCTGACCTCATGATTACCAGTACTTTGTGGGATAATGACGACTATATTCCGAAAGAACCCCGTTATGTGAGATTTGACAGAGAAGTATAAACCTACAAACATAGTTTATTGCAAAAGAGCCTCCCGGAAATAAAATCCATGAGGCTCTCTTATTTTAGTAATCCGGGTATGTTTCAGAAAACAACTTTTTTAACTGTAATGACATTATTCCTGATGAATTGGCATAAATACAAACCTTTATTAAAACGGGCAACATCTATACTTTTTATTGTTTTTCCTGTTCCATTTTGATTGAAAGTTTCAGAATAAAGTACCCTGGCACTTAAATCAGATATAGTTATTTTCATCACTGAATTCGGCACTTTTGTAGAATAAGTTAGTTTCAAATTACCGTTAGAAACAGGATTTTGAAGTATATCAAATTCTGTATCAGCATTTTTGAGTGATTCAGTATTAGTTACCGTACTTTTTGTGGCGACAAGCCATAAAGTTGCATTCATTATGATTCTTCTGTGGTTTTCACTCATATCGGTGTATCCTACATATAAATTATCTCCTGTATCACCCGTACCATCATCGCAGGGTGAACTATCGCCAATTGCAGCCACTTTGCCTTTCCCATAACGAGCTGTAGCAAACATAACATTGGTATTACCTGTATTTGAAGCATTTAATGCAAATACTTCTCCAACAACCGTTGGATTTGCTGTTTTTGAGAGTGTCATGGTTGTGCCATTACTCCATTTTAACTGGTTCACACTCCCCATTTCACCGTTAAGAATTGAATCGTTTGGCAGTGAGGCAACATTGGTCGTTGTTTGAACAATGTTGGCAAGGTCGAATGAGATTCCAAAAGGATTTGCTTTTACGGTATTATTTGTCAGCAAATCATTCCATATATCGGGCGAGTCCTTTCCATCGCCATTTCTGTCGGAAATTGTATGATCGGATACCATAAATAAACTTCCTCCACTATTTACATAATTGATAATCGCTGTTTTTTCACTGGCAGTAAACAAACTGTTTGGTTCACAGACAATAAACACATTATAATTGCTTAAATCCTGTGAATTACTGTTATCACCGAAAGTTATTCGGCCATTGTAGGGTAGAGTTTCTACTTTCAACCCTTTTTTTACACAATCAATCGCCCAGGATGATAATGCACCGGTCCAGTAATCTTCAGTAGTTTTTGCAGTTACATTTGACTGATCGGGTGTTGGGAATTGCTGAGGATTAGATTCACTTCCTGAGCCGGGAACTGCAATTCCACCTGAAAAACCAATATTGTAGATATCACTGTCAATCACCCAGTCGGCATTACCCGCCATTTCAGCCTTTGTGGCATCAAAAAGCACCTTTATTTCCACAGGTTTAACATAGATAGTGACAATTCCATTCAGCAAAATGTTTTGGCTACTAAGACCTGTTGTTGATAGTGTAATATTTCCGGTGAAAGTATTGGCACTGAGACCTGCTTTCAATCGTGAATAAATAGTTGTTGAAGCTACTGTTCCAGTTGTTGGTGAGAGTGTCAGAGTGCTATTAAACGATGAACCTGAACTGATTGAAATTTCATAATTTGTCGGCGCAGTAATAACAATTCCAGTACTTAAATTGCTTCCGCTTACAGTAAATGATTGTTGAGCAGATGGTCCGCTACCTTCAATATAGGTAAATCCGGATAAACTATTTTGAGATAGATTAATGACCGGAATTACAAGGCTTGAAACTGTACCTGTTAATGCAACTGTTTGACTACTTACACCCGTAGATGAAAGGTTTATAGTAGCGGTGTAAGTATTGGCACTGAGTCCTGCTTTCAACCGTACATAAATATTAGTTGCTGCAACTGTACCATTGCTTGCTGAAAGTGTCAGGGTACTGCTAAAGGATGAACCTGATATTGTGGAGATTTCGTAATTAACAGGAGCATTTATTGTTATTCCGGCAGTTAAGCCCGAACCTGAAACAGAAAATACCTGTTCGGCAGATGGCCCACTGCCCGAAACGTAATTTAATCCAGTGATTTGACTGGTAGAAGGTTGAATTGTCCCCGATGTTAGCTGTTCTGAAAAATTAAAGTCATCCCAGATTATAGTGGATTTGGAATAGGATCTTACTGCAAAATTAAATTGAGTAATTCCGATAGGAAATTTAAACGAATATGAATAGGTATGCCATATACCCGAAGTGCGATTATCTAATAAGTAACCGTTTGTGTCATCACCGGTAGTTGGATTCAAATTTCCTCCCGGTCCGTGAAACGGATTATAATACATCAATGTGTCAGCATGTGTAGTTGGAATGGCATAGTATGTTGCCGTTGTTCCTGAGGTACTGATTAAGAATGAACTCCACACACGTGCATCAGCACCATCACCGGCAGTAATCAGGTAACTTAATGACATTTTATAGGTTTTTCCAGTATCAAATGTACTTGCTCCATTGGGAGGCAGAATGTTTTGCTGTAGAGTAAATGTTGCCGTAGGACCTGCAATTTGTAAGGCATAACCGCTCTGATTTGGAGCAGATGTAGGTACTTGAGACACTGTTCCACCGGCAGTTGTTGACAGCGTCCAGCCGGTAGGAGTGGTCGTAGACCAATTTTCAAAACTTGGATTCGTCAAAAGATTTTGTGCACTTGCTATTAGTCCAAGTGATATGAAGATAAATAAAAAGTAAATTCTTTTCATCTGTTTTAATTGTTTTTTATGCTAATTTAAAATGATAGAAATAGCTGTTTTATGTTATTTTTGGTTCAATTAATCTTATATTAAGAACGCCGACAAAATTAAGAATTATTTGTTGAAAATGTATTGTTTTATTATAATTATTCGTTTTTATGGCTAATAATTGAATGTAGTACTGTTTTTCGACTAGATTAATTCACAAATCCGCATTTAATCCATTACTTATACCATAGTTTAATCTGAAGAGTAAAAAAAGATCCCGACACGAACTGCCGGGATCTTTACACGATTTATTCAAACTATCAAACTATTATAAATCGGTAATAGGTCTGTGTTTAGGAACTAACAATTTCATAATTCCCCACGCAAGCAGGTATGCACTGGCACAAGTTGTAAACATAATGCCATAAGCTACTGATATATTTGAAGCTATCAGGTGTTTTGCCTGTTCAAGCATTGCCGGGTCAATCAATACATCTTTCAGGTTATCGATTTTTACTTTCTCAAGTGGAATAAGCTCAGTGGCTTTAATCAAACCTGCTTTACTAGCTTCCATAACGCCTTGAATACGATATTTATCTTCCAAACCACCGGCAAACAACTGAACCAATACTCCACCTAATCCTCCGGCAGCAGCACCAATACCGGTAACTGAACCAACCGCTTTTTTAGGGAACATGTCAGAAACTGTGGTAAACAGGTTTGCCGACCATGCCTGATGTGCAGCCCCACCAATACTGATAATAGCCACTGCAGCTACAATTCCGAAAGCTGCAGCCACATACTGAGTGCTTATCAACAATAGCGGTGCAAAAGCAATTAGTGCCAATGCAGTCATACGGGCTTTGTATGTTTGCCAGCCTTTATTCATAAACATCATTGGAATAGAACCTCCAAATACTGAACCGGCAATAGCAATTCCATACACAATAAAGGTCGAAATCATAACGGTGTGTTTAGTTTCGATCGGAGTCATTCCTCCACAGAATTGTTGTTTGATATAGGTTGGTAACCAAAACAACAAAAACCACCAAATCCCATCAGTCAGAAATTTACCAACAACAAAGGACCATGTTTGTCTGTATGTCAGCATTTTATACCATGGAACTTTTACTTTAGGGGCAGCTGCATCAACAACCGGAGCAGCTTCATCATCAGCATGAATATAATCATATTCCGCCTGATTCATTTTACCTTTTTCAAGTATAAACTTAGGCGTGTTATATAATTTACTCCAAAAGAACAACCACAAGAAACCTATTAAACCAGTGATAAGAAATGCCATTTGCCAACCGTGGAAAATACCCAAAAACAGACCGTTTCCTTCGTTTGGATTCCATGCCGCCAAAATAAGCGGAATAATTAATGCGCAAATCATAGCTCCTACATTAGAGCCTGAATTGAAAATACCGGTAGCCAAAGCACGTTCTTTCTTTGGAAACCATTCGGCTACGGTTTTAATGGAGGCAGGAAAGTTGCCCGATTCACCTGCACCAAAAACACCACGGGCAGCAATCTGTCCGAATAGGCCTTTTCCCATAAATGCACTTGCCATACCGGCAAATGACCATACGATAAGCGAGGCAGCCAGTCCGATTTTAGTTCCGATTTTGTCGATTATAAATCCGGCAAACAAGGTAAATCCTGCGTAGAATCCGGTAAATACAGAGGTTAAAATGGAAAAGTCAGTGGCTGACCATCCAAAACCGTCGGATGAGCAAAAGTAATCTTTCAAATAACCAATAACATTACGATCCATATAGTTTATCGTTGTGGAAAACAGCAATAAACTAATAATGGTCCAGCGATAACCGGTCATTTTTTCAGCGGTTGATTGTGACATAAAATATTTATTTAAGGATTAATTATTAGTGATAAACTATTAATGATAACTGATGATTTTCTTTTGAATTAAAACTATAAACTAGTTCTTTACTTTTTGAATTATAGCCAGTGCATCGCTGCAAAGTTTGGTGATTCCAGCCCAGTCGTCTTCTTTAATCATGTCGGCAGGGAAAAGGTTTGAGCCCATACCTACACAGGTTACACCAGCATCGAACCAACTTTTCAGATTAGCTTCTTCAGGTTTCACACCACCGGTCACCATTAGGTTCGACCATGGCATAGGTGCTTTCAGCCCTTTTATAAAGCCTGTTCCCAATACATCGCCGGGGAAAACCTTACAGATATCGCAACCTGCTTCCTGAGCAAAACCAACTTCAGTTACCGAGCCACAACCCGGAGCATAAGGAATCAATCGACGGTTAGCCACTTTAGCTACTTCCGGATTGAAAAGCGGACCTACAATGAAGTTAGCACCCATTTGGATATAAAGTGCAGCCGTAGGAGCATCGACGATAGAACCAATGCCCATAATCATTTCCGGACATTCTTTGGTTGCATACTTTACCAGATCGCGGAATACTTCGTGTGCAAAATCACCACGATTAGTGAATTCAAATGCACGCACACCACCTTCGTAGCAAGCTTTTACTACTTTTTTTGATACTTCGATATCGATATTATAAAAAACAGGAACCATACCTGTTTCTTTCATAGCTGTCATTACCTGAATCTTACTGAATCTCATATTTATGTAATATTACCCCCGACCCCTAAAGGGGAGGAAGAAAAGTTAGTATTGTATTGTTTTAAAAATCCATAACCTATGAAGAAGAACTAATTAAGTTCCCCTTCAGGGGTTAGGGGTAGTTTTATCTTTGCACCCGTCCGCTTGAGTCACCTCCACATAGTGCTTCAACTTCTTCGATAGATACAAGGTTGAAGTCACCGTTTACAGTATGTTTCAATGCAGATGCTGCAACCGCAAATTCCAGTGCTTCGCCCTGGTTAGGTTTGGTCAGCAAGCCATGGATAACACCACCCGAAAATGAGTCGCCACCACCAACTCGGTCAATAATCGGATCAATGTCATAGCGTTTTGAAGTATAGAATTCTTTTCCATCGTAGATCATTGCTTTCCAACCGTTATGAGTTGCAGAGAATGATTCGCGTAATGTTGAAATTACATACTTGAAATCAAATTCGTCGGCCATTTGAGTAAAAATACCTTTGTAACCTTCTGCATCGGTATGTCCGCCTTCCACATCTGAATCAGGTTTAAAGCCTAAACAAAGTTCAGCATCTTCTTCGTTGCCAATGCATACATCTACATATTGCATCAGCGGGCGCATGATAGATTGTGCTTTTTCTTTTGTCCAAAGTTTTTTGCGGAAGTTTAAATCCACCGACACAGTAACACCGTTGCGTTTGGCAGCTTCGCAAGCCAGTTTGGTTAGTTCGGCAGCTGAATCTGAGATAGCAGGTGTAATTCCGGACCAGTGAAACCAGTCTGCACCTTGCATGATGACATCAAAATCGAAATCTGAAGCTTTAGCTTCTGCAATAGATGAATGAGCCCGGTCATAAATAACCTTACTTGGACGCATGGATGCGCCTGTTTCGAGGTAATAAATACCTACACGATCACCTCCACGGGCAATGAAATCTGTTTTTACACCATATTTGCGTAAAGCATTAACTGCAGATTGTCCAATTTCATGTTTGGGCAGTTTTGATACAAAATAAGCTTCATGGCCGTAGTTTGCACAGCTCACAGCAACATTTGCTTCTCCTCCTCCATAAACAACATCAAATACATCTGACTGTACAAAACGGGTGTTGCCGGGAGTTGATAAACGGAGCATAATTTCTCCTAATGTTACAATTTTTTTACTCATTGTTTTCTTTTTTGGTTGTAATATTTAATGGCTTTTTATTGGTTGACCAAAAGTAATGCTTTTTTTTAGAAGTATAAAATAATATTACTAAATAACAATTCAAATATGGTTATTTAGTAACAGTCTAAATACAAAATGAATATTTATTTAAAAATTGAAAAAGTTCTTTGCATTATTGTAGCTTATATCTTCTACCATTTTTCCAATAAAGTCAAGTTCCTGATGTGGCAGTAAACCATTTTCAACATCATTTCCAATCAAATTACAAAGCGTACGACGGAAATACTCGTGACGCGGGTAGGAGAGGAAGCTGCGTGAATCGGT
>CAIKVR010000406.1 GCA_903830915.1 uncultured Bacteroidales bacterium | reverse complement strand
GTGTTGTAAAGTAGAAACTTACTTTTTCGCCGCTTCAATGCCGGGATATGGCTGCAATAAATACCAAATCCTTCCCAGAATTCTTTCTTCAGTTCTTTTAGTTCTTCTTTGCTATACATATCAGCCCCACCCAACCCCCCAAAAAGGGAGGAGTTAAAGTTAATTTATTTATTTTTATCAATACAGCCCACAAATTATTCCCCTATTGGGGGATAGGGGGCATTATTTTACAATTTTATACAAATTTCCCGGCAGACATTTCACGACTCCTTTAAATTCCATTTCCAGCAACATGGAGGAAATTTTACTAATCGGTTTTTCCAATTGAATGGCTAATTCATTGAGTTGAATTCCCTCGGGATTCTGGCGTAAAATGCTGACGATGCTTTGTTCTTCGTCAGATAAATCGAGAAATAAAGCTGTTTGAATATTTGATAAAGAACCGGAATTCTGTTTTTCCCAACTCATAAACCGTAAAATATCATCAGCCGATTCTATAAGTGATGCTTTATTATTCTTAATCAACGCATTACATCCTGCCGACCATTCATCGTTCACTCTTCCCGGAAAAGCAAAAACATCACGGTTATAGTCGTTGGCCAGTTCGGCAGTAATCAATGCACCACCACGGGCAGCCGATTCAACCACCACTGTTGCATCGCACAATCCGGCAATAATGCGGTTGCGTTGCACAAAATTTTGACGGTCAGGGTTTGTACCGCTCAGGTATTCAGTCAGCAAGACACCATCTTGCAGCATTTTTACTGCAGTTGGACGGTGTGCAGCCGGATAAATCCGATCCAATCCATGCCCAATCACGCCAATTGTAGCCAAACCTGCATCGAGTGCGGCTTTATGTGCACAAATATCCACACCGTAAGCCAATCCGCTGACAATAATGGTATTAGGTTGGGCGTTAGCCAATTCTGCAATTAGTTTTTTGCAGTTTTCCTTTCCTGTTTCAGTAGCGTTACGTGTGCCAACTATTCCAACAAATTTTCCATTATTCAGATCACAATTACCTTTTGTATAGAGCATTATAGGTGAATCGGGACATTCTTTCAGTCGGTACGGATAATCTCGGTCTGTAAAATAAAGTGTTTGGATTTTATTTTTCAGAATAAATTCAATCTCCTGTTCGGCGCGCGCCAATACCTGCTGCGAAACAATTTCTGTTGAAAGGACTTCCCCTATTCCGGGAATTTTGGCAAGATTTTTCTGTTTTTCTTTGAAAACTCCCTCAACAGACCCAAGGTAAGCTATCAGGTTTTTGGCCAGATTGGAGCCAATACCCTTAATCAGCGTAATGCCGATTTTATATTTCAGGTTCTCGTCGGCCATTGTCTATTTTTTATTCCAGACAAAAATTTTATTAATAAGCCCTTGGAAAACATGCATAAATACCCAAGCTGCAATAATTCCGGTTAAATTTGCCGATAAATCAAACCAACTACCTCCGCGTTCAAAATACAACGGTTGAAGTATTTCAATAGAGCCACCCAATAGAACCGGAAAAAGGAGACACAGCATGAATCCTACAACAGATTTGGTTTTGTTTTTATTATTGGCTAACCGGAAATCAAAAATTAACAGACAGCTTAAGCCGGCATACATTAGAAAATGAACCAGTTTATCTTCATTGTTAAAGGTTGGAATGCCCTTAAAGGTTGATGGAGGAGCAAAAGAAAGATATAAGATGCAACCAATAACAATTAGTGATCTCCAATAATTACTGAAAAAAAATTTCAGTTTCATGTTGTTTATTTTAAATGTTTTACAATTTCTCTCCGTATGCTAAATCACCGGCATCACCTAGTCCCGGAATGATATACGAATGCTCATTTAATTCCGGATCTATTGCTGCCGCCCAAACTGTGGTTTTCGTTTCGGGTAAATGAGTTGTAATATAATCGATAGCCGCCTGACTTGAAATAACGGTAGCAATATGAATATGAGCTGGTTTGCCCTTGGTAAGAAGTGCGCCATAAGCTAATTCCATTGAACCGCCTGTAGCCAGCATTGGATCGGTTATGATCAGTGTTTTACCAGTCAAATCAGGTGAAGCAATGTATTCAATGAAAATATCGAATTTCAGTGCATCCTTATATTTGCGGTATGCCGAAACAAAGGCATTTTCAGCAGAATCGAAATAATTCAGAAAACCGCTGTGAAAAGGCAATCCTGCACGAAGAATCGTTGCTATTACAATTTTTTCATCAATCACTTCAGTTGGAGCCATACCAAGCGGTGTTTTTACTTCTTCAGCTTTGTATCGCATGGTTTTACTAATCTCGTATGCCATTATTTCGCCAATTCGCTCCATATTCCGTCGAAAACGCATCGAATCCTTTTGAATTTTAACTGAGCGAATCTCCTTGAGATAATGCTTTAAAATGGAATTGTTTTCTGATAAATTATTGATTTTCATTTTACTTAATTGATTTATTGTCAATTCTTACTGTCATTTTCCCGTATCTCTGTCCGGCGAATTTTACCACTGATTGTTTTCGGCAACGATTCAACAAACTCAATGATTCGCGGATATTTGTATGGTGCAGTAACTGTTTTCACGTGTTCCTGAATTTCCTTAGCCAACTGATCACCGGCTTTGTCCTTATACTCTTTGGAAAGAATAATTGTTGCTTTCACTATTTGTCCCCGAATTTCGTCAGGTACACCAGTTATGGCACATTCAACGACTGCCGGATGTGTCATAAGCGCACTTTCCACTTCGAATGGGCCGATTCGGTATCCCGAACTTTTTATCACATCGTCGTTTCTGCCTACAAACCAAAAATAACCATCCTCATCGCGCCAGGCCACATCGCCGGTATAGTAAATATTGTCGCGCCAGGCGTTGTAGGTCAATTCCGAATTGCGGTAATAGCCTTTAAACAATCCTTCGGGATAACGTTTATCGGTGCGGATTACGATTTCGCCCTGCTCACCTACTTCGGCTACACGCCCTTCGGCAGTCAGCAAATCAATGTCATAATGCGGATTTGGCAAGCCCATTGAACCTGGTTTTGGCTCAGTCCATGGCGAAGTCAAAATACTCAACGTTGTTTCACTTTGTCCGTAGCCTTCTTTCAATTTTATACCGGTTAGTTTCAGAAATTGCTCATACACAGCTGGATTCAGCGCTTCGCCGGCAATGGTGCAATATTCGAGCGACGACAAATCGTATTTCGACACATCTTCACGAATCAGGAAGCGGAAAATGGTAGGAGGCGCACAAAGCGATGTAATATGGTATTTTTGAATCATTTCCAGCATGGCAGTTGGAGTGAATTTATCGTGATCGTAAACAAAAACACATGCACCAACTATCCACTGACCATATAATTTCCCCCAAACTGCTTTTAGCCAACCAGTATCGGCAATGGTGAGATGTATGCTTTTTTCGTGCAAATTATGCCAGTATTTAGCCGTAACAATATGTGCCAACGGATACACACAATCTAGTGTAACCATTTTAGGGTTACCGGTAGTGCCTGATGTAAAACTGATTATGAGCACATCATCATTCTTGTTCGGATTTTCCACTTTAGTAAACGGAGCAGCATTCTCAATCTCCTTGTGGAAATCGAGCCAACCTTCAGGAACAATTGGCCCAACCGAAATCAACATTTTTATGGTTGGTGATTCGGGCAGTGAATCGGTAATATGACTTACAATCGGTTCTTCGCCCACAGCTATAATTGCCTTAATATCAGCAGCATTATTACGATAAACCAAATCTTTTTTTGTAAGCAAATGCGTAGCCGGAATTATGATAGCTCCAATTTTATGCAGTGCAATGATCGTAAACCAAAATTCATAACGGCGTTTGAGAATTGCCATCACAATATCTCCTTTTTTGATACCCAGACTTTGAAAATAAGAGGCGGTTTGGTCGCTGTATTTTTTTATTTCGGCAAACGTAAATTCACGACATTCACCTTTGTCGTTAGTCCAGAGCAATGCGCGCTTATCGGGCTCTTTCGCTGCCCATTCGTCCACAATATCGTAAGCAAAATTGAAATTATCCGGAACTAACAGTTTGTAGTTAGCTTTGAAATCCTCAAAGTTGCTAAATTGGGTTTGTTTTAAATATTTTTCTAACATAGATAATTCATTTTTCCACTAAAACACTTTCTTGTCAAGTGGTTAATTCCTAAATAATTACTGCCAAAATTTTTAGTTTATTTCCACCTAAAGCTTTCATTCCGTGAGGTTTGGTGGCATCGAAATATATACTGTCTCCCTCGTTGAGCGTGATGTCATTACCTCCAAGATGAAGCTGCATTGATCCTTCCAAAATGAGATTAAACTCCTGTCCGGAGTGCATATTCAGGTGAATAGGCTTATCAGAAGGTTCTACTGTTACTTCATAAGGTTCAGCCTTGGCATTGCGGAAACCATGTGCCAGCGACTGATATTTATAGGCTTTGGTGCGCTCTATACTGGCACCGGTTCCTTTACGGGTAATGAAATACGCTTGTGAATGAGGATCAGTTCCCGAAAAAAGAGCTGAAGTTTCCACCTCGAATGTTTGCGCCACCTGGCAAATAAAGCTCATCGGTATGTCGTTTGCTCCCGATTCGTAACAGGCATAATCGGTTTCGGGAATGCCGCATTGCTCAGCTGCCTGAGCAATGGTCAGGTCAAGCGCATCACGTAATCCGCGCAGCCTTTCAGCAATTTGTTTGATTTGTGTGTTCATGGGATATGTCTTTTATCCTGTTGGTGTTTTGTCTTCTACCTCTCCTCAAGGAGATGGTTGGAGTGAGGTGTTATCTCAAATGCGAAGCTTTCAACCCCTTAATCACCGCATTTGTAAAACCATTGGCTTCCATTTCGTTGAGACCTTTGATTGTAATTCCGCCCGGTGTGGTTACTTTATCGATTTCAACTTCCGGATGAGAAGCGTTGGCTTCCAGCAAATCGATGGCACCACGCAGGGTCTGAATAACCACTTCTTTGGCCACATTTGGATAAATGCCCATTTCCACGCCACCTTCCATAGCTGCACGAATGTAGCGGAAAGCGTAGGCAATTCCGCACGAAGACAATGACATAAAGGCATTTAGTTGAGTTTCCGGCACCAGAAATGCTTTGCCTAATTCTGCAAAAAGCGAGATTATCAGGCTTTCCTGCTCTTTAGAGGCATTGAACGACGAAATAGTGGAAACGCTCTGAAGTACATCTATTCCTGTATTTGGAATAATACGAAACATGCTTGCATCGGTGCTGAACAAATCAGCCAGCTTTGCAAAATCAACACCTGCAGCAATCGATACAATCAGTTGTTTTTTGTAATCAATTTTGTTTTCAATTTCATCTGCCACCACTTCAACCAACCAAGGTTTTACGGCAAGTATCACAATATCAGCATCTTTCACAATCTCCCGATTGGAATTAGTGACAGTAATTTCGGCATTGAACGCTTTAATAGCATCCAGATTAGACTGTGAAACATCGCTCACACGAATATTTTTCGATTGAATGAGTGTTCCTTTTGAAAGTCCGCGGGCAATTGCACCGCCCATATTTCCGGCTCCGATAATGGCAATTTGAAGATTATTTGTTTCCATTTTGATTAATATATTTTGGTGGAAATAATTTTTTAGAAATTAAAAACTACTTAAAAATATTTTAGTGCAACAAAGATATAAAAATAAAATAAATGGTTGCAGAATTGACCGATCTATTCAAGTATTTACTAAAGACCAATGCTTAACCCAACTCTTATTCCCCATCGTTTTACACCCGGATGATCCAGATTAGTAACTCTCCATACCGACTGAACAGATAAGAAATGCAGTATGTTACTCAATCCTAAACCATATTCAATATAAGGAGTATTGAAAGAATGAATAAAATCGGGATGCTGAAGCAATGCATCATTCCAGTCGGACAATGAACCATAAGCTACTTTGAGTGAAAAAATTTCACGCAGGTTTAACCATTTAATCAATGGTATCTGATTCATCAACAACCCATTAGTGGTTAGCTGTCCATGAAAATTCACAAATCTATCGGCACCATATTCCATGTAATCCATCATATTGTACGAAAACATGTTGTATCCACCCGACCCTATTTCGGTTGGAACGCTCACCTGATACATGCTATAGCCACTTGACTCGGTACCCATTGGAATATAAAGTAACGGATAAGGTACTTTGCCCAAAATGTATCCACCTTCTATCGTGTAATCCAATTCGCCCAAATCCAAATGGATAAAATGTTTTAGCGAACACATTAATTTTCCATAATTTCCGGTTTGTTTATTTAAAGAGTATTTGCCCGCTTCGAGCATCAGGTATAAAACCGGAGCATTGTTGGCTATGTAAATTCGTTGCAGGTGATCTTCGTACGTGCGCTCGTTGAACGAAAAGCGGGTATTCAGCGTAGCGGAATAAATTTTCATGGAGTGAATATCACCTTCCGTTGTTATCATTGGCAATTTTGCATTTGAAATCCACTCGTGTGACCTCAGATATAGATTTGATTCGATATCTTTATTCCAGTCTGTAAAAAACGATAGTTGAAGTTCTTTCCGTTCATTCAATTTATCGGCAGACCATAACGATAGTAAAGTAGTTGAAATATCCTCATCGGGCGACGACAAAGGGTTTTCCATATATAAGAAATTATTATAATTGTAATCAATGCGCCGGTAATCATTAGTGTAACTAATTCCGACCAGTCTTTTTAGTTCTCCTGGCAATCGAAAATCGGCATTGGTAGCATATTTAACTTTTTCATTCTTCGTTCCATAGCCTACATAGCCACCCAGCGAAATATTTTTCCATAAATACTGATTTGTACGCAATGGGATGTTCAGTCTGAGTCCTTCAATATCAGTTACACGCGCCAACTGCTGAATTTTTCCAATGTCAATCTTTCCTGCCTGCATATAACCGGTAAGTACAGCATCGGCAATCCAGCGGGCTGTTCGGATAACTGGTGTATTTCCCAGATTATTCAGTTTACTTTCAAGAGTCTCGGTCGAATAGTCAGATTTTGCAAAATGAAGAGTATCAACTTTCATTGTATCTGAATACTGATATTCCTGACTGTGTCTGAAAAAAATCTCGGACATTCGATTCATACTATCAGGCATTAACTGCAAATTCATGTTGAGCGACAATACGGCACTTTTTGGCACCCAGCGATCAACCACCAAAGGACTGAATTGCTGAGAAAGTTTCAGGTCGTGAACATAATTAATATTAGCTTGAGCAGGCAAACTGGCTTCAATAGCTGTCAATGCCAGAGTTGTGGAGTCAATCCACAGTTTACCCATAAAAGCGAGGTTCTTTTTATTTTTCGACTGAAAATGAACCTCATATTGTTTGCCTGTAATTCTATCAAGGCTGTCGGCCAAAAAGTAATCGTAATAAAATCCGGCTATTCCAGCTAAAGGACTGATAATCGGCTTCCCTAATATAGTCACGGAATTTTCGTAGAAATTGATATCTGACGCAAACTGTCCTGAAAATTGTTCGAGCAAACGAGCAAAACTCTCGGGTGTGTTGTGAATGTTTTTCGAAATTTCCTTTTTGATTTTTCCCTGATATTGTTGTCGTATATCGGCCATATAAAGTGGAATAATCAATGAGCTATCATTTTTTTTCAGATCACCTTTATCCAGTTGTTCATATATTCGCTTATTCAGGTGTCGAAGGTTGGTTTTGCTCAATAAAATTAAATCCTGAGAACTTGCTTCTGCACGGAAACCGGGTTGCCATGTCAGGTCGTTCTCACGACGCATCACACGCACTTTTCGCATCAAGGCAGTGGCAGGATTAGCTCCGGGAACAACAAAAACTTCAAGTAATTCGTTGTTTAATTCCTGCATACTTACCTGCACACCCACACTGCTGCCGGGTTTTACATGAATCTGCTCCTGCTTGTATCCAACACATGAGAAGATAAGAGTAGAATGGCGTTCTTTTGTCCGAATCATAAAATATCCTTCTTCGTTGGACTGAACAACCTGACCGGAGTTTTTGAAGTAAATATTTACCTGAGGAATAGGTGCGTGGTCATCTTTGTTGAAAACCTGCCCAACTACTAATGTTTCCTGTGCTTTCATACATTGTACAAATAGCATCAGCCCAAACATATAGAAAATAAACTTATTATTTTGAAAAAAATCTTTCTTCAAGGATTTATGTTCTTAAAATTTTCAATTCTTTTTGTTTATCATTCAACTATCAATTTTGCTTTTTCATTCCCTTGTTATAATATGGATGACATTCCAACACTGTTTGTCTTAAAAAATGTACATCGATATGTGTGTAAAGCTCTGTGGTAGTGATAGATTCATGACCGAGCAACTGCTGAATGGCACGCAGATTGGCTCCATTTTCAAGCAAATGTGTGGCAAACGAATGTCGAAACGTATGCGGACTTACATTTTTTCGGATTCCGGTCAGCATAGCTAAATCCTTCACTATCTTGAAAATCATGTCGCGAGTCAGTTTCGAACCACGGCGATTCAGGAAAACAAAATCTTCGTTTCCTTTTTTGATGTCCAGCAGATTACGGTCGACTTTCCAAAGTGCGAGCTGTTTTAATGCCTGAAGTGACATGGGTACTAGTCGTTGTTTGCTGCCTTTTCCTTCAACTAACATATATCCCTCTTCTATATAAAGTTTCGATAGTTGAAGATTTATCAGTTCAGATACCCGTAATCCAGAGCCATAAAGCATTTCAATAATAGCTTTATTCCGCTGACCTTCAGGCTTTGAAAGATCGATAGCTGCAATAATGTTATCAATTTCCTTCAACGATAAAACTTCGGGTAGGCGCAACCCTATTTTCGGACTTTCGAGCAGTTCAGTCGGGTCGTTATCCAGAATATTCCTATAAATCAGAAAATGGTAAAACGACTTGATGCTCGATAAAATTCGTGCCTGAGAGCGGGGATGAATCCCTAACGAACTGATTTCGATGATAAAATCACGGAGAATTTCTGTAGAGGCTTTTTCGGGAGTCACATGTGCATCGGTCAGATAATTGTTCAGTTTCTGCAAATCCCGTTCGTAAGCATCTATCGTGTTGGACGACAAGCTTTTTTCAAGTTTCAGATAGATATGATAATCGTCGGCAAGAGACAGCATGTTTCACTTTTTCAAAATCGCCGACAAAGGTATTAAAAAGTTTCGGGACATGCTAAAAAAAGGTCGTAAAGCAATTGTTTACGACCTTTTGAGTTGATTGTTTCTGATTTTAATGCTTTAAAATTATATCTTTAGTAACACCATTAATTGTGAGTGTTGCTTTTCGGTCTTTTGTTCCATCACCATAATCCAGAACTGCTGTTCTGGTTTCAGTGTTTGTTGTAACTGTTCCCTTCACAAAATACGGATAATTGTTGTAAATAATCAGCGGATTGGTAATTACAACGGTATAAGCCACACCTTTAGCATTTACACCACTTGTAGAACCGGTAATAGAGAATTTGTCATCCCAAAATAATTTTGTAGTTCCGTTGTTATCAATTCTTACACGGGTGCGACTTGCATTTCGGATAATAGTTGATTTGTCAACACGGATGATAGTATCCGAAACTGTAGTAGTGTAACTTGGATTTTTTGCTGCATTAAGTCCATTATTTACTATTGATTTTGAGCCTTTTACATTGTTTCCATTCACGTAGAAATCAACCAGTTTGATAGTTTTGGAAGCCCCCGATTTCCATATTTTATCGCTCACAGTAATAATGACTTTCCCTTTAAGGGTATCGCCACGGTTATCAATATAACCGGTAGTTCCAAAATCAATAGTGATGATTTTCGGGAAATTAAGCGAATCAGGCTTATCAACAGTAATAATTGGCCTTGAAACTTCAACCTCACCTTTTACAGCCATTGGGGTAGAAGCAGAATAATTATTGTCTGCCAATGTATTCACATAAGTATCGGCCGTACTTACAACGGCATCGCTCAACGAAGCTGCCTGAGCCTCATCTGTAGCAGTTGTTGTCAGTGAAGCATCAGTAGCTAAATTGTCATTTTTAGTACAAGATGAACTGAAAAATGCAAAACTGGCAGTTATAACCAGCATTGCGGGTAACATTCTCTTTTTCATAAATAGTAGTTTTTAAATAGATAGTTTGAAGTAATTGTATTTAAGTAGACGCAAATTAAATACAAAGGTTTAATAGTCACATAATTTTTAGTGTTAAATGATTAGAATTCAGACTAATAATTATATATTCTTTCAGAAAAACGGCAGTTTGAATTAAATTTATAATTTTGCAGTTGATTTCTCAAACACCTTTCTATTAATGCCCAAAACAACTTCAACCAGTTTCTATCCAAATCAGGACACTTTTCTGATTGCCGTCGATTGTATCATCTTCGGATTCAGGGATAACAAAATCAGTTTGTTGGTTCAGCCCCGCTTTCTGGAACCGCAAAAAAACGGTTTATCGCTGCTGGGTGGTTTCGTCAAAGCAGATGAATCGGTTGAGCAGGCTGCCAGTAGTGTGTTGTCAAGACTTACCGGTCTCGAAAATATTTTCATGGAACAGGTTGGTATGTATGGTTCACTAGAGCGCGACCCCGGCGACAGGGTGGTTTCGTGTGCTTTTTATGCACTTATTGACATCGAATCGCAGGATGAAAAGCTACTTGAAGAGCATAAAGCCTTTTGGATGAACATTAATCAGGCAGATAAACTTATTTTCGACCATCCGCAAATGGTAGCTGATGCTATTCATATTTTGAGACGTAAAGCTGCTGTACAACCTATTGGGTTTAATCTTCTGCCCGAAAAATTCACACTTTCTCAACTTCAGGCTCTCTACGAAGCTATTTACAACCAATCATTCGACATCCGCAATTTCAGAAAAAAAATGCTTAGCATGGATTTTCTTGAAAAACTGAATGAAGTGGATAAATCAGGCTCTAAAAAAGGGGCTTTCTACTACCACTTCAAAGAGGAAAAGACACTTAACGGTCAAACTTCATCCGGATTTTAGGTTATTTATTGTTTCTGTCTAAGTTTGATACCTAAATTAATCTATCTTTGCCTCCTCTTTATGTAACATTTATTCAGAAAATATACAAAAATGAAATTTAATAGATTTATCACAGGATTATCCCTCTTAATTATTTCAGTATCTTCATTTGCTTACGATGCTGTTGGTCACCGAATTATTGCTGATATTGCTTATGACAATTTGACTGACAAGGCTCGTGCACAGGCTGATAAAGTATTAGGGAAAAAAGGCTTGGTTTACGAAGCAACCTGGGCTGACGAAATTCGCAGTGACAACAAATACGCATATAGCTATCAATGGCATTATCAGGATTTAGACGATAATATGACTTCGGATGATATTAAAAAATTACTGGACAATCCGACTGCAGAAGGTGAACATCTGTTTTTTGCACTGGACCAAATGCAAACCCGCCTGAAGAAAGATAAAAACGATGCCGAGGCTCTGAAATTTCTGATTCATTTTGTGGGTGATCTGCACCAACCTATGCATATTGGACGCAAAGACGATAAAGGCGGAAACAAAGTTGATTTCAATTGGTTTGGACGAAAAACCAACCTACATTCGGTGTGGGATGGCGCGTTGATTGAAAATCAGAAAATGTCGTACTCCGAATACAGTCAGTATTTGCAGGATAAATTTGAACCACGCAAAGCCGAAATTAAAAAACATGGGATTTTGCAATCCATTGATGCTTCGTATGCAGTTCGAAATTTAATTTATGCTTACGACACTTCCGATACTAATAATTATCATTACGTTTACCAGTTTGGCGACAAATTAGACGAAATGCTGTATCGTGGCGGCATCCAACTC
>CAIKVR010000405.1 GCA_903830915.1 uncultured Bacteroidales bacterium | reverse complement strand
ATCAACACCTACATGTAAATTAAATACTGATTTTAGTGTTGATATAAAAATAGATAGTGTTCCAGGTGCAAATTCATATATTATATATTGGGCAGACCCTGAATATCCATTCTTTTTTGAACAAATAAATTCATTGAACATTAATGGGCTTTATTTGAAACATTTGCCTGAACAATTGCCTCTGAATTACAGTGTAATAGCAGTAAAAGGAGATGTTAAAAGCAAGTCATCTAAAGCTTGTAAGGTAGTTAAACCGAAATAAATTGGGGTAATAGATTTTTATTTAGCTATCACTAACCATAAGGAGTAAGCCGAAAATCCGTAAAAGAGTAGGTAAATTTAAATACTAATAAAATGAAAAATCTGATTAAATTGTTGGCAATTAGTTGCCTGTTGGTAGTTTCGGTACATGGTATCGGGCAAGAGATTAATAAACTGGGTAATGGCGTATCGAGAGGGAAGCTTACACTCCGGGATGGTAAATCGGTCGATTTTAGGAATCTACAGGTTATGAACGACAGTACAATTTCATACTCGGTTGATGGAAGTATTGTAATTCAAAAATCAACAGATATCTATAAAGTAGTTAAGTTTGGAAATTATGCAGGACTATATGCTATTGCCGGTGCATTGGGTGGATTAGCCGGAAGTATTGAAGGTCTAGGTAGTTATTCGAGCGATTATGGTGGTTTAATTGTGGTATGTACTGCTGGTGGTGCTGCTATTGGAGCACTTTGGGGCTTGACAGTAAAGAAAGAAACTATCGTTTTCAAGAACAGTAATGTGTTGAGTTTCTATCCTACAATTAGTACCGATCAATTTGGTAAGTATTATCCAATGCTCTCAGTAAAAATAAATTTGTATTAGCCTTATGAAAAATCCAATCAGATTAAGTTTAGCAACTTTAATATTTGTGATTTTTTTATTTGAATCATGTGCTGTTACAAGTTCAATAGAAAAAAGTGTAAGTGATAATGCCAAACTCATGAATCCACCCGAAGGAAAAGCCATGGTTTATTTATACCGCACATCCATTCTTGGTTTTGCAGTAGGGTTAAATGTATCGCTAAATGACGAGCTACTTGCGGGTTTATATCCAAACAATTTCTATTTATGTACACTCGATCCGGGTAAATATGTATTTACGGGTAAAGGTGAGAATGAGGACGAAATGGTTATGAAAGTGGAAGCCAACAAAAAATATTTTATTGAGGTAAATCCTGCTATGGGTAATATGTCAGCTAGGGTAGAGCTTGATATTCATGATGAAACAGATGGTATGAAAGGAGTTCAGAAGTGCCGCATGATTGGACAAACCAGTAAAAGTCATTCTGCCAATAACCAACCAGTTTTGAAAGAAATAGTACAACAAAGCAGCTCTGAAAATGCCAAACCAACTGAATTAAATAAACCGAAAGAAATTGCAAAGGTTCATTTGATTAACAATAATACGACTCCTAAAAATACAGAATATCTTATTTTGGGCGCAAATTTCGGACAACTTGTAACAACTGTAAAAAGTGGTGGTAGTAGTGTTTCTGTTAGTAGCGATAGACTTACCTCCTTTCATATTGGTTATACCGATTTGATAAAATTTAATGAAAAACTGGGTCTGAAAACCGGGGCTATTTTATCTGTTGATGGAGGAGTAATCAATAATACAAGTATCGCAATAGGATATGCATGTATTCCTGTTCAGGCACAATACTTTTTCACTAAGGGTTTTTCGGCCGTGGGAGGATTAAATTTTGATATTGGATTATATTCAGTTACAGATGGAGAGTTCTCATTATCCGACAATTCGTTTGAAAGATTTTTTAACCCTGGTTTATGTTTTGGACTTGAGGCAAAGCTTAACAGAACTTTTAAAGTTTACGCCAATTATAATCAGGGATTGAATAATATAATTGCAAGCAAATACAGCAGTAGTAGTTATTCTATATCGAAAAATACACTTCAATTGGGTATAGGTATTTTGCTCTATTAGTTTAATTACTTTTAATTAGTACCTTGAATTTTATCATTTTATGGTTTATTCCCTTCTTATTCTTTAGTGTTAATTCAATAATAAAAGATTTTATGAAAACGAGATTAGTAATTTTCACAGCGTGTTTATTTATCGTGTTCTGTTCGCAGGCACAAGTATTAACGTCTAAAAAAGGATTACCAATTCTGCCTCAAAAAGGTGATTTTGCCATTGGTGCAAGTGCTGCCCCTTTTCTAGATTTTATTGGAAATATTACAAAAATAAATAGTACAGCAGTCTTTTCAAGTCCGGCATCCATGAGTTTTCTCGAACCATCGAAAATGTATATCTATGGTAAGTATTTTCTTGACGATAAAACTGCAATACGAGGAAAATTCCGGTTTGCAAGTACATCTAAAACTTCTTCCAACTTTGTAACAAAGAATGGTGGTGTGTCAGGGGTTGATATGGTGGAAGATAAATGGACAAATTCTACTACCAATATATTAGTTTCAGCCGGTTTGGAAAAACGTCGGGGGTATGGTAGGTTGCAAGGTTACTATGGTGCTGAAGCAATGTTATCACTGATGGGCGGATTAAAAGATACTTACACTTATGGTAATGAAATAAACACAACCTATAAAACTCCTACTCGTACTAATTTTAATTCAAATGTATTTGGTGGATCTACTTACGATACGAACAACTCTACCGAAGCTGTATTTGGTATCGGTTTAAACTGTTTTGTAGGTGTTGAGTATTTTTTTGCACCTAAAATCTCAATAGGTGGTGAATTTGGTTGGGGTGTTGGAATTAATCAAGCTGCAAGTTCGGCCGGTAAATCACAAAGTACTTACCAATACTGGGACTCAGCAAAATCGAGTGTACAATCGAAAACTGATATTATATCAGGTGGAACTTCAAATATTGGTTTTGATACACGTTCTACAGGTGGTCAAATCTTTGTGCTATTTCATTTCTAAGAGAATGATATCTTGTTCGGAGTAGCTTCCTCAATAAAAGTAAGTTTCCAAACTTGTATATAAAATAAGATTCGGCTGAATTTCATTTATGAATTTCAGCCGAAATTGTTATAATACTATAAATTATTTCTTAAACCGTTGTATCAGGTTATAGGCTTTATAAATTCCAAGTTCGCCGGCTTTGCTTAAATCGGCCAACCCTTTGGTATCTTCGCCAATAAAAAGGTAGGTGAGTCCACGGTTATAATATGCTTCGGCAAAATCAGAATCAATTTTGATGGCTTGGGTGTAGTTTAGAATAGCTGTCTGAAAATCCTTTTGGGAACAAAGTATATTGGCTTTATTATAATAGGCAAAGCTGAAATCCGGATTCAAATCATTAACTTTTGAAAAATCGGCCATAATCAACGTAACGTCAAACAATGCCTGTCCTTCAGAACTTACTTTTTTTGTTCTCTTCTCATCAGTCACAGTTTTACCATTGACATCAACAGAATTCTTATTATAATCAAGCAATTTATACCGAATATTTGCCCGGCAAAAATAAGCCAACATAAAGTCAGGTCGTAGACTGATGGCTTTGTTCAGGTCTTCTACAGAACTATTAAAATCCTGAACCATTGCAAATTCAAGTGACCGGTTGAAGTAAGTATCCGCATTCTGATTATCTTTTTCCAGTTTGGCCGAAATGTCATTAATTGCCTCGAAATGACTGTTTACCAGTTCAGCTGTAAGTGCTAATTCATTATTGGTTATTTTTAGTAATGTACTGATTTTCTTTTGTTTATTGTAGATCTCTAGCGTAGGATAATACAGATTGGTATGCCTTATCTCATCATTTTTAGCATAATAGGTCATTACAAAGTTCCGTTCATTTATCACATCGGTGTATTTGTCCTGAACTGCTCCACGTGTTGCTTCCGTATATTTCTGTTCCGACTCGTTATCATCTATATTCTGTGCCGCAAAGCGATTGAAAAGTTCAGTCTTTTTGGACGTAGAGCTTTTCTGTGTATTTAATGCTAACTTATTAGTTGCCTGAATGTTTTCTTTGTTTTTATGAGAAATATAGTCTTTATTTTTTTCAATATTATCAGCCAGTTGGCGATACTGAAATGCAGCTTTCTGATTTCCCAAAGCAGCCTCGCATTGTGAAACCCCAAAGTATGCAGGCAAGAAATACTGATATTTGGCGATTATCTTTTTATAATCCTTAATTGCAGTTCGGTAATCCTTCAACGAAGTTTCTACCATAGCCTTTTGCAGAAGCGCTTCACTCATGGTGGAGTCAAGCTTCAAAACAGTGTTTAAGTCTGACAGAGCATTGTTATGATCGCCCAGATTGGCACGAAGTAACCCTCGGTTATAATATATCAGCGCATTGTTCTTGTCCATTTTCACAGCCGTATTGTAATCGCACAACGCCTGATTGTAGTTCTTTTTTTCGACGTTGACAATACCACGGTTAATGTAATCGCCCACGTTGGTTGATTTACGTTTAATGGCTTCGGTATAATCTTTTAACGCATCGGTTTTGTCGTTTTTCATCATTCGCAAAATGGCTCTGGCACTCCACGACATAAAATTAGCACTGTCTTTCTGAACGTATAGGTTGAAGGTTTTTTCAGCGGCCAGCGTATCTTTCATTTCGAGTTGCAGACGACCTTTTTCGTAATACAAACTGGTATTTTTCGGACTGAGTTTCAGGTAGGTTTCGCAATCTTCCATTGCACCCTTATAATCTTTGTTCTGATCACGGGCATCCATGCGGTTCATAAGCAAATTCAGACTATTGGGGCTGAATTCCAATGCTTTTCCGAAATCGGCAATGGCTTCGTTGTAAAAACTGAGTTTCCGGCGTGCAAAACCTCTGGCATAATAAGCCTGTGGCATAAAGGGATTGATTTCAATGGCTTTGGAACAATCTTCATCGGCACTTTGATAGTCTCCCAGTTGAATTTTGGCAATTGCACGGTAAAAATATGGTTCTGCCAGGTATGGCTTTATTTTGATAACCTGATTAAAGTACTGAATAGAAAGTACATAATCCTCGAAATACAGCGCATTCTGACCAATAGTCATAATTCGCTCTGTGTTCCACTGAGCAAATCCTGATGCCGAATTTAAAGCTATGATTAGGATTAAAAGTACTTTCTTCAATGGGGTCATATTTAATTATTGAAAAGCATTGGTTTCACAGCCTGAATTTGCATTGAAAGTTGAAGGTATATCAAACGGCTCGGTTGCTGAATATCCTAAATCTTTGTCTGCCAATACTTTTTTCATATATAATGCCCAAATTGGCAAGGCCATTGCAGCACCCTGACCTTCGGCTATATTATCGAAGTGAATGGAACGGTCTTCACCTCCAACCCAACCACCTGAAACAAGTGAAGGAGTATAGCCCATAAACCAACCGTCGGAGTTGTTCTGTGTTGTTCCGGTTTTACCACCCATTGGCATGCGTAATCCATACGTTCCGCGGATACGACCACCAGTACCACCATCCACAACTGCCTGCATCATATAAACCATTTTGTAAGAAGTGGTTTCGCTGAAAATTTCATGCATTTGAGGAGTGAATTTTCCGATTACATTGCCGTTTGCATCTTCAATTCGTGTTATGTACATTGCTTCGGTGCGAATGCCCTTGTTTGGAAACGCCGTGTAAGCCTGTACCATTTCAGCAACTGATATTTCGCAAGGGCCTAGACATAAGGAAACCACGGGATCAATTTGTCCGGTAATACCGAAGGAGCGCATCATTTTTACCATGGCAGTGGGTGTAAAAAGACTCATTAAATAAGCTGATATCCAGTTGTCTGAGTTCGCCAAACCCCAACGTAAAGACACAATATCGCCCACTTTTTTGTTTTTAGTGGTGGTTTTCGGAGTCCAGGGTTTGCCTGTGCCATCCATTAAGGTTATCGATTGCCAAGGGGTTTTATCGCAAGGCCACATACCTTCTTCCATGGCCAGTGTATATAGATAAGGCTTAACAGTAGAACCAACCTGACGGCGACCTACATTCACCATATCGTACTGGAACTGAGAGAAATCCGGTCCGCCGATATAGGCTTTCACTTCACCGTTATGCGGATTCATTGACATAAAACCACAGCGCAGAAAGTATTTATGATAGCGGATGGAATCCATTGGAGACAAAAGTGTATCAATCACGCCATCATACGAATAAACCTGCATTTCAATCGGTTGTTTAAATACCTCACGTATTTCGGATTCCGACATTCCCTCGTTTTTCATACGATTGTAACGGTCCGACTGTTTCATAGAACGTGTCATAGTGGCTTCAATCTCTTCAGGCTTCATAATTCGTGCGAATGGAGCATAACTTCTGTTCTTCTTTTCTTTGAAAAATTCTTTTTGAAGTGCCTGCATGTGTTCATTCACTGCTTCTTCGGCATATCGCTGCATGCGCGAATCGATGGTGGTGTATATTTTCAGTCCATCCGTATAAATGTTATAAGGTGAACCATCAGATTTTTTATTTTTGTTACAGAATCCATAAAGCGGATAAGTTTCCCATGCTTTTTTATCCTGTTCATATTTATCCATTTGCCAACTGGCGTAGTCACTTTTAACCGGTTCTCTGGCAGAGAGAATTGAACGAAGATATTCTCTGAAATAAGCTGCCAGTCCAAGTTTGTGATCTACTTTCTGATATTTTAATGTAAGCGGTAAAGCCTTCAGAGAATCAAACTGCTCACGGCTAATAAAATCAGCTTTGCGCATTTGATTCAACACCACGTTTCTTCGCTCCATGGTACGTTTGTTGAATCTCACCGGATTAAAATAGGCCGGATTTTTACACATTCCTACCAGAGTAGCAGCTTCTTCCACTTTTAAATCAGCGGGTAACTTGCTGAAATAAATCTGTGAAGCTGATTTTATCCCGACAGCATTGTTCAGAAAATCAAATTGATTCAGATACATGGCCAGAATTTCTTCCTTAGTATATAATTTTTCCAGTTTCACTGAAATTACCCATTCAATAGGTTTCTGTAAAGCACGTTCAATGAGATTACCGGCTTGAGGGGAGTATAACTGTTTGGCTAACTGCTGTGTAATTGTACTACCACCACCGGAGTTTTTACGGTGAGCTATACCTGTGAGGATGAAAGCACGTGTGAGTGAGCGACCGTCGATTCCGGAATGGTCATAAAACCTAACGTCTTCTGTTGCCACCAACGCGTTGACAACGTTTTTGGAAATTTGTTCGTAGTGAACACCCACGCGATTCTGTTTGCTGTAAAAATAACGACCTAACAGCTGTAAATCAGAAGAATATATTTCAGTGGCAAACTTGCTCTTGGGATTCTGAAGTTCATCAATAGGAGGGAGGTAACCTATCCAGCCCATGTTTATGCTCACAAACATTAAAGTTAAACCGATTATTCCTAATAAGAAAAGCCTCCAGAACCACCGTTTAAATATAGAACGAAAATCACGTTTTTTAGCTGTATTTTCCATATAAACTGATATTTATTAAAGCCACAAAAGTACAAATTATTTTACAAATTATACTTTCATCAATTCCGTTAATATTTGATTCGAAATCAGCACACCGCTGGTAGTTAAACTCAATCTGTTGTTTGATAAGTTAATGTGTAAACTATCGATATAATGACGACAGTTTTCAATACATTCATTCATAAATTCACTTCCAAATTCTCGTTCAATATATTCTAAATCAATACCTTCAGCTGTACGAATCGAAACCATGACATAATCGTTGAACTTTTCAAAAAAAGTCAGATTCTCTTTTTCGTAAAACTCCATTTTGTTTTCAATAGCAAACGTATAATCTGAGATGGATGCAACATTCCATTGCCTTCCGGTTATGTTATATGAATGAGCTGAAGGTCCTAATCCAATGTAAGGCTGTTGCTTCCAGTAGGAAGAATTATGCCTCGACCTGAAACCATTCTGAGCAAAGTTAGATATTTCGTAGGCATCAAAGCCTTTTTGTTTCAGTTTCTTAACCAACAATAAATACATTTCATTCATTGTATCGTCATCAACCGGAATTATTTCAGCTTTTTCACGTTGTTCCCAGAGTTTTGTACCTTCTTCGTAAGTCAATCCGTAGGACGAAATGTGCTCAATATCGAGGCCAAGTGCAGTGTCGAGCTGCTTTTCCCATTTTTCAATGGTCTGATAAGGCAATCCGTATATTAAATCTATGCTGATGTTACCGAATCCGGCATTTTGTGCATTTTTAACTGCATTTACCGCCTGATTTCCATTGTGTCGACGATTTATTCGTTTCAAATCTTCATCATCGAACGACTGAATGCCAATGCTGATACGGTTAAAGGGAAGTGATTGAATTGATTCGAAAAAAAGAACCGTTAAATCATCAGGATTAGCTTCGAAGGTTATTTCAGCATCATCACTTACTGTAAAAGTTGCATATATTGCCTTGAAAATGACAGCAAACTGCTCTGGTTTCAGAACGCTCGGTGTTCCTCCGCCAAAGTAAATTGTATCAATCTGATTGGAAGGTAAATAATCAGCCCGGATTTCTATCTCTTTACAAATAGCTTCGACCAGTCGGGGAATGTGTTTGGGTGCAACTTCAGTATAGAAATCGCAGTATGTACATCTTTTCTTGCAAAAAGGAATATGAATATAAATCCCTGACATATAATGAATTTTATTTCTTGTCTTTTGATAATATTAATTCATCAATACGTTTATGACTTTTCCAAGATTTTAATTCCATTTCACGCCTCATAGCAACGCTTCTGGTTTCGTATTCTTCAATTAATTCTAATGTCCACGGAATTCCTTTGGCAGTTGATTTACTTCTTCCCTGATTATGACGGGTTAATCTATCCTCTAAATTACCGGTTGAGCCAATATAGAATTTATTGGTAACTTCAGATTTTAAAATGTAGGTATAATACATAATTGTAAGTAAAAATGTAT
>CAIKVR010000404.1 GCA_903830915.1 uncultured Bacteroidales bacterium | reverse complement strand
GCTCTTATTCTCCTGTGTCTCGCTATTCGGAGCCACTTCTGCAACTTCTGTTTTCGGCATCTCTTCTTCCGCAACTTTAAATTTTTTCTCGAGCTCAAGCTTTTGCGCTTCTTGCAACTGGATTAACCAATAATACAACTTATTGGTTTTATGTTACAGCAGTCTATTTGTCTGATATAAGTGGTAGTTCTAATGTTGTAAGTGCAACTCCATTATATTCTTCATCACCTTCTAATGATGAATGCTCAAAAGCAAAGCCTATAGATTTGGGAACAACTTATTCAACAGAAACACTAGCAGGTGCTACACAATCTTTATCAGAAAATAGTTGTGGTACAACAAAAACTACTCAAATAACCGATGTTTGGTACAAATTTGTTGCAACTTCCACCGCTCATACAATCACAGTAACACCTTCGTCTGGTTTGGATGTTGTAATTGATTTACGTCAGGGTTCGTGTAATGGATCAAACTTGGCATGTAAAGATAATGGTGGAGGCAAAGGTAAAGCAGAAATTCTAACCTATACTAATTTTGTAATAGGAAATACTTATTTAATACGAGTATATCAGGATGGGACAAATACAACTAATGATTTTTCAATTTTTGTTTCTGGTAGCTCAAATACAAATTGTTCAATAACTTCAATAAGTGAAAGTTCAATTATTAAAAATTCTTCAAGTTTTACTTCTACATCAGGATCAGGTGATATATACTTTAACGCTCAGCCAAATTGTACATTTAATGTCTCAAATAATTGTTCATGGCTTTCTGTTTATCCCGAGAGTGTTTCTGCAAATGCTAATGGTCAAGGTTTTGTCAATTATTCCATTCAAGAAAACACAACTACAACAGATCGTCAATGTACTTTTTACATAAATGATAATCCGATAACAATTACACAAAGAGGAATTAGTATTACAGGGTATCCAGATTTGACAATTCATATAAATAGCATTACACCAACTACAATAACTCCAGGTAGCACAGTAAATGTCAGTTACACAACTGGAAATCTTGGAAGTGCTAATGCTATAAATAATCCTATTGGTATCTATATTTCCAAATATAATATTTTAGACCCAACTACCGATGAATTATTGAATTATTGGCCAAATGGAAATCCAAATGCAGGTGCAACAGATATTTTGAGTTTTAATATACCGAATTGTTATAGTTGCGGAACATATTATATATTTTTAGTAGCAAATTATAATAAAACAGTTAATGAATCAAATTTTAACAACAATTCTGATTTTATACAAATTCAGGTTACAGGTTGCGTTAATTGTTTATATACAGTTCCAGCGACGGGAATTTCCTTCCAATCTGCTGGTGGTTCTGGAAATTTCAATGTTACTACGACTAATTGTTGTCCGTGGGTTGCAACTACAACTGACAACTTTATAACAATACTTAATGGATATGGCATTGGAAATGAAGTTGTTAATTATAATGTAGGCCCATCCAATGTTGGAGGAAGTAGAACAGGGACAATAACTATTGCTGATCAGACGTACCAAATTAAGCAAAATTGCACAGAATTATGTAATTTATCTCAAAATTTTCAATGGGCTTCTCAGGTCGGTAGTTCAACTTATTCAGATTCACCGACTGATGTTGATAAAGATGCTTCGGGAAATCTATATATGACCGGAAGTATTCAGGGATCAGCTGATTTCGGAGGTGGAATTGTCCTAACTGCACCGGGTTCTGCTTCGGATATTTTTGTTTCAAAACATAATTCATCAGGTGTAATACAGTGGGCTGTCAATTATGGCGATACTGGCTCAGATGGAGGCAATGCAATTACTGTAGATAATAGTGGAAATATTTATATAGCAGGTTCTTCTCAAAATTCTATAACTTTTGGCAGCACGATATTAACAAGTAATACCTCAAATACCGGTGTCTCATTTATTATTAAATTAAATTCAAGTGGGATTGTTCAATGGGCACGAAAGGTTAATTGTGCATCAGGGTTGGCTTTAGATAATAATAGTAATGTTTATGTTATTGGAAATGATAATTCAGGTACGATTTTTATTGAAAAATATAATTCAAATGGAGCACAAATTTGGTTACACACTTATTCTACAAATTCTCTATTACAATATAGAGGTATAACTTGTGATAATTCAGGAAACATTATAATATGCGGACAATTCTACCAATCAATAACTTTAGGCAATATTACACTCAATACTGCTTTATTATTTGATAAAAATGGATTTGTTTGCAAATTTGATGGAAATGGAAGTGTAATTTGGGCTAAACAGCTTACAAGTCAAGGTAATATCCAAGTAAATTACACACTTAATTCACTAGCTGTTGATAAAGCGGATAATATTTATACGACCGGACAAGCAAATGATACAGCAATTATTGGCAATATTAAATTACTTAATTCAAAAGGGTTGATTGTTATTAAGTATGACAAAAATGGAAATACTATTTGGGCAAAAGCATCATCAAATGGAGGTAATCCTTTAAAAATAAAAATAGGTAATGATAATAATCTTTATTTAACTGGTGGTTTTGCAAGTAGTCTGAGTATTGATTCTTTAAATATAAATAGTGCTGGAAGCAATGATTGTTTTATAATTCGGATGGATACAAATGGCACTATTAAATTAATGAAAGATATAGGCGGTACATTAGCTGATATGGGTTTTGGTATAGCATTAAATGATAAGAATGATATTTTTGTAGCTGGTGCATTTCAAGGTACCGTAAATTTTGGGAATAAGGTGTTAACAAGTACTCATAGTACTAATATTTTTCTAACTAAGTTTATACAATGTGATCCTCCAAATGCTAGTATAACATATTCTGGTACTTTAGCTATTTCAGGTAGTGAAACAAAATCCTTAGCAACCGAATACTGCTCTTCATATACTTATCAATGGCTACGTAATAATGTAAATATTGAAGGTGCAACATTACCATCATTTAATGCATCTCTGGGTGGTTCTTATAATGTTTTGGTAAAATCTTTTGATGGTTGTGAAACATTGTCAAATGCGGTAGTTTTGAATGATATTACGATTAATCCTTCAATTTATAGCGATAATTATAACATCTCAATATACCCAAACCCAACCACAGGTAAAGTAGAAATATCAGAAATCGCAAACTTAGGTACTTTCTGTAAAGTTGAAATCTTCGACCACACGGGTAAATCAATTTACGTTTCAACGTATGTGAATTTTGGAAATAAGATAAGTTTAGATTTAAGTGCTTACCCTAAGGGTTTATATTTAATTAAGTTATCAAATAATGATGTAACATACCACAAGAAAGTGATTAAAAACTAATCGCCCAAAAAGCAAAAAAAGCCACAACAAGTTAATGTTTATTTTTCAAACGCCTTGAAGTGGCTTTTATAGCTTTTTAATAATAGGCAGAAGGGTCACAGTACATTGGTTTTAGCTTTACAGCTAAGAAAAAAAGAGCCGATAACGCTTAAACCAATGCACTGTAAGTTAATAATTGGCAGTTGTGGTATTATGCTTTATTGTAAAAAGCCAGTTTTAAGATGGATAAATTACATGATTAAATTATACATTTGCATATTTATTGCAAATAATAGAATTAATCGAACATATTCTCAAAATTAGTTGTAACTTTGTGGTGTGAATACAACTAAAAAAGCATAAGGTTATGATTAAGGAATTTAGTTTCGGGAATTATCGGTCATTTAAGGAAATCCAATCTTTGAATATGACTGCTTCAAAAATTAATGAGCTCAATGAGAATAATATTATTGTACTCAATGAAAAGCAATCTTTACTTAAAAGCAAGGCCATTTATGGAGCAAATGCAAGCGGTAAAAGCAATATCGTAAAAGCTTTTGTGAGCTTCATTAAGATAATTAAAAATTCAGTAAAAGATGAAAAAGTTCTTGACCTGATTGAGAATTTCAAATTATCGGTTGACACTGACAATAAACCCTCTTTTTTTCAATTAATTTTCGAAATCAATAAGATCCAGTTTAGATATGGATTTGAAGTTACCGACAAAGAAATTAAGAGCGAATGGTTGTTTGGCGTGCCAAACGAAAGAGAAGTTTGCTATTTTGTAAGAGAGAATAACACTATTAACGATATTAGTAAGCTTCATTTTGAGGAAGGTCATAAACTTTTATCAATTTACAATGACAGCGAAGGCGAAAATGAAGTATTTAGAAGCAATTCACTGTTTTTATCAGCCGTTGCTGCCATGAACGGAAAATTATCTAAGCAAATTGTAAATTCAATTTTTTCAATTACAGTGCTTAGTGGTTTGCAAGACAAACAGTTATATAATATTTCCGGTACAAACCTAAGAAATGAAGAAACAAAGAATAAAATCACTGAATTTCTGAAAATTGCGGATGTAGGAATTAATTCATTGGATGTGATTGATGCTAATAATACTGTAGAAAATGATTTAGTAAAGGATGCACCTGTAGAATATCTCAAAAAGTTAGAACACGACAATAAAATTGGTTCAGTAATTTCGATGCACGATAAGTTTAATTCCAAAAAAGAAAAAGTTGGAGAAGCTAACTTGCAATTTTTATCCTCGCAGTCGGAAGGTACATTGAAAATGTTTGAGATTAGTTCGTTTATTATCAAGGCAATCGAAAATGGAGAGACATTGGTCATTGATGAATTTGATGCACGGTTACATCCATTAATCTCTAAAAAAATTGTCGAATTATTTAATTCACAAGGAAATAGTTCGGCGCAACTAATCTTTATAACCCATGATACTAATTTGTTATCGGCAGATTTGTTGAGACGTGACCAAATTGATTTTGTAGAAAAAGATAAATACGGTGAAAGTCATTTGTACTCTTTGGTACAATTTAAAGGCATAAGGAACTCAGCTTCTTTCGAGAAAGATTATATTAAAGGGAAATATGGTGCAATCCCATTTTTAGGCGATTTTAATCAACTTTTCAACACTGAGAAAGATGCCTAAGAAACAAAGCTATATCAAAAAGACAGATTTGAAAGGTCAAAAACCTTGGTTAAAGAAAGTAAACGCTTCAGAATATAAAGTTGAAACAGTAGTTCCAAACAAGACAATTCTAATTGTTTGCGAAGGACAAACCGAAGAATTGTATTTCAAGTCATTTCTTGTTTCGACCTTGACAGTTAAGCTGTTTTCATTGGGGCAATCAAAACTCCAACTAGTTGAAAACACTGAAAGAATTCAACAAATTGAGCAATGTGATGAAGTTTGGTGTGTTTTTGATTTGGACATAAAGCTTGATGTAGCAAACTGTATTCCTGACTTTGACAATTCCATTGCCAAAGCTAATGAGTTGGGTTATAATGTTGCTTATTCAAACGATGCGTTTGAATTGTGGTTTTATTTACACTACCAATACACAGATAATGAAAATCATCGAACATTCTATTATGAGCAATTAAGTAAGTTCTGGGGAATTAATTACGAGAAAGTTGGCAAAAAATGGAAATTCTGTACAGAAAACTATAAACGACTGCAAGACGACCCACGAGCAGACCAAAAAGAAGCTATAAACAGAGCAGAGAAACTGTTTTTGGCAAAACAGGAACTGCAATATCACAAACAAAATCCAGTGACACTTGTTTATGAATTGGTTAAAGTGCTGAATGAAAACTTGAAGAAATAAAACATTTCAGTTCTTACTGACTCGACAGTTAACTAAATAAGCTTGAAGTAAAAGACTGAAAAACAGAAAGAAACAAACAAAACCAATTCTATACAACCAATGCACGATTTGGTAATACTTATGCTTCCTGCGGTCTGAAAGACCCAGCAAGGAAGCGTCGGTTGAACCGTATTCCCGTTTGCAGTAGGGTTATTCAACGAGCGTGAAGAAGAAAAAAATTGTTATGGAGAAAGTGACTGCTTCGACAAACTCAGCAACTATAGTGCCAGGGAAGGAAAAGACAAAAGAAAGAACAAATAATGCTGTTTTAAATATCTTTCTAGAATCAAAACTGAATACAAAACCCGAATTATGAACATAAACAGCCAATCCATTAAACCAGAATACCAGCAAATGGTGCTCCGTGTGCAGCATTATATCACTCAGCATTTGACTGAAGATTTGTCGTTGGAAACACTGGCGGGCGTTGCGAATTATTCACCGTTTCATTTTCAGAAGGTTTTTTCGGAGACTGTGTCGGAATCGCCTAAACAATATGTCATTCGACTTCGGTTGGAAAGAGCAGCGCATTTCATTAAGATTTTTCCGCAACTACCTATCAATGAAATAGCTGCCAATTGCGGATTTTCGTCCAATTCCATATTCAGCCGTGCGTTTAAGAACTATTTTAGTATTTCTGCCGAAAAATACCGGGAGCTTCCAACCGACAAAATAAGTGAGATTAGCAAAAACAAGAATCAACTTTCACCATGGACTGACGCTTCGTGGATAACCCCGATTACCGATATTCAACAGAAGGTTGATGCAGTAAAATTGACTTCCACACCGGTTGTCAATACTATTTATTCGTTCCAACTGGCTTGCATTCAAACCACCTTGAGCAACCCAGAGAATATCGCCTTTGCCTTCCAGAATCTGTTGCAATGGGCAGAGCCCCGCGGACTGATTACTCCCACCACCAAATATTTTGGCGTATGGCTCGATTTTCCGTTTATTACGCCGCCCGACAAATGCCGGTATCTGTGCGGGATAGAGATAAATGCCGACTTGAAAATGACCAAAGGAATCAACAGCCAAACTGTGTCGAAAGCGCAGTACCTGCATTATGAAATGAAAGGCAGCATGAACGAAACGCTGGATGCCATGATTGCTCTCAATCATATTTATGTTGACACGATGGGTTACATTATTTCGGAAATGATTTGTTATGAGCAGTTTGACGAATGTCCGGCCGACAAGCCATACAATGAAATCAGTCGTCATTTGTTGTTTCCGGTAAAGATGAAATAAGCACTTTCGCAAGATTTGCAAACAACACCGCAAGAAATGCAAACTCGTTGGCATTAAAACTCCCCACTTTTGTAGTCATAAATTATAAACCATTTAAATGACTACAAACATGAACCAACCCATTCTATTCCTTCAGGGCGTAAGCAAAGAATTTAAAACCAAAGAAAGAACTTTCGCTGCATTGAAGAACGTTAGCCTTTCCGTAGAAAAAGGCGAATACCTCGCAATTACAGGCAAATCGGGCAGTGGAAAATCCACCCTGCTAAACATGATTACCGGCATTGACCATCCAACTAACGGAAAAGTATTAGTTGACGGAGTAACTATCGGCGAATTGAGCGAAAGCAAACTAGCCAAATGGCGCGGTCAGCATATCGGCATCGTGTTCCAATTCTTTCAATTGATTCCAACACTTACTATCAGCGAAAACATATTGCTTGCCATGGAGTTTGTGAATGTAATTCCGGCTGCCGAGCGTCGTAATCGTGTAACAGAATTATTGACTCAGGTAGGCATTGCCGAACAGGCCAACAAAATGCCGTCTGCTCTCTCGGGCGGCGAACAACAGCGGGCAGCCATTGCCCGGGCGTTAGCCAATAATCCCGAAATCATTGTAGCCGACGAACCAACCGGAAACCTCGACAGCAAAACGGCAGACTCTATCAATGACATTTTCAGCACACTGGCGCAATCGGGTAAAACCGTTATTGTGGTAACGCACGAAAAGAATACTGCACTGAAATATCAACGCATTGTGAATCTGAAAGACGGTGAAATTGAACTACCAACCCTTTAAAGCCCTACAGCTATGAATATGAAACTAAAAAAGACTTTCAGCGACCTGCTGATAAGTCCGAAACGCACCTTGTTGGTGGTTTTTGCACTCGTGCTGGGAATTTGGGGTGTGGGAACCGTGTTTGTGTCGAACTTTATCCTGACCAACGACCTGAATGCCAATTATCAAAGCACTATTCCTACTCAACTCATTCTGCATTCCGATCAGTTCGAGAAGCTGGATATGAAGCAATTCAACAACCGCCCGGAAGTGGAAATGGCTGAATTGCGGGATTTCTCGTTGCAACGAATCGAAATTTATCCAAACGAATGGATTCCGCTTTGGCTGTTCGGCGTTGATAATTTTGAAGATATGAAAATAGCACGCATTTTTCCCGAAACTGGAAAGAAGATTCCGGATGCAGGAACCATGCTGATGGAGCGCGACTGCAAACATGTAACTTCGATTGATACCGGCGATTCACCACGGGTACGCATTGGCAGCAAAATGACAGAACTGAAAGTAAGCGGTATATGTTTCGACCCGGCACAAGCTCCGGCCACGCAGGACGCATTTATTTATGCCTATACCGACAAAAAAAGTTATAGTCAGATTACGGGCTTGCCTTCCAACCAACGAATGATTGTTCGACTGAACAATGTTCACTCAGCTGATGACGTAAAACGGGTTTCGGACGTGCTGGTGAAGGATTTAAACGCTCAGGGAATCACCATCAGTTCAGTAGAAATACCTAAGTTCAACGAACATCCACACCAATGGCAATTGAATACGCTGTTGTTTTTGATTGGAACGATTGGTTTGCTGGCATTTATCATGGGTGCCGTGTTGGTTTCGCAACTTATGCGGTCGGTCATGGCCAGTCAGGTGCGCCAAATCGGCATTCTGAAAGCCATTGGAGGTTCGCAGTTTCAGATTTTTCAGATTTACATTGCCATGTTGTTGTTAATGGGACTTGTAGCGGGAATCATTGCCGTTCCGTTGTCAGTTTTAAGTGGAAATGCATTTTCTCAATTTGTGGCGTATAAACTGAATTTCAATATTCTGACTACTTCTATTCCAGCGTCGGTGTATGCTATTTTGATTGCAGCCAGTTTGTTGCTTCCGGTAGTTTTGTCTGTCGGCATTTTACTTAAAGGCACAGCCATTTCGGTAAAAGAAGCGCTGAGTGATTATGGAATTTCACAAAATACAAGTGCTGGCGAATACAAAACAATGAAAAAGTTGCCGGTTTCCAATACTTTTATGCTGGCAGCCCGAAATTCGGTGCGCAACAGTGGTCGGTTGGCAGTAACAATCCTTGCCATGGCGTTAGGCGTAGCTATTTTCAGTACCGGTTTCAATGTTCGGCAATCACTTTACAATTTGCTTTCGAACGTGAAAAATGAAATGCGCTACGATGTGCAGGTGGTACTGAGCAAGCAAGTGTCACGCGAAGAAGCGCTTCGTCCGTTTAAATCACTCGACAACATGAAGCTCATTCAGTTGTGGAACGGCGGGCGTGGCGAGATACAATCCAAACTACTATCGACCAACAAAGGTGCTGGAATTGTCGCGCTTCCAGGCAATACCGAATTGCTGAAAATGAAGTTTGTAAAAGGTTCGTGGATTGCAGCTTCATCCGAAATAGAAATAGTAATGAACCAACAGGGATGGGATATTTACAAACAACCCGCCATTGGTTCGGAGCTAATGCTGACCATCGAAAACAAAAACATCAAAACCCGACTAGTGGGCGTTACAGAGCAATTTGAAAAGGCCAAAGTATATATGGACATTGACAAATACGACGCTATTTTCAATCCGAATCATCTGGCTAATAGTATCATGTTTGTTGCAAAAACGAATGATTATGAAAGCGTTATGACTCTGAAGAAAAACATTGAAAGTTCCATTGAAACAACAGATTTTCAGGTACTTTACGTAATGTCTCAAGCCGAAAGGGTGAAGATCATCTACGACCATTTGAATATCATTCTGATGACCATTGTATTTCTGTCGTTTCTGGTATTGGTGGTTAGCGCCATCGGCATGGCATCGGCAACGGGCATCAACATTATGGAGCGAACCCGCGAAATTGGTGTTATGCGTGCCATTGGTGCCACTCCAAAAAAGATTTACTCGCTGTTTGTGATGGAAGGAACCATTACCAGCGTATTAAGCATTGCACTTGGATTGATTCTTTCGGTACCATTGAGCAAATTGGCCGCCATTTTCTTCGGGAATTTAATGTTGGGCAAGGAAGCTGAACTGCAATACGCTTTCAGTCCACTGGGATTTGCAATCACCGTAGTGGTAACCATTTTATTTGGATGGCTGGCAAGTAGAATTCCTGCAAAAACAGCCATTAAAGTGCCTACACATAAAGCATTGTCGTACGAATAAAAAACAAGTTACATGAAAAAACTAATTGTCATTTTATCAGGTATTATGCTCTTTGCAACCTTCAATGTGGTGGCTCAAACACAGGGAAATCTGACATTCAACTTAAGCGGATTTGCCGATAATTCAGGTCAGGTATTGGTGGAACTATTTCGCAAAACCGATAAAGTCCCAACTGAGCCATTCAAGGTAATTATCGCCAAAATTGTGAACAATAACGCCCATGTCATTATTTCAAATCTTGATTACGGAGAATATGCAGCCATTATTGTTCACGACCAGAATGCTAACGGGCACATCGACCATAGCTGGGGAATTCCGTCCGAACCGCTGGGCTATACCAACAACTGGAAACTTACGCTTCTGTCGGGAATGCCAACGTTTGAGAAGCTGAAATTCAGGTTTAGTGAATCAGGAAATTCTATATCGATTGAAATGAAAAAATAAGTATTAATTTCTGACACATAAAACAGAAAAGTGATATTGAGAATCACATTTCAGAAACCTTTATTCGAGCAATTGAATAAAGGTTTTTTATTCCAAAGACGTTAAAATACTACACGAAAGTACCTGTCAATCAATAAAGTTTTTATCTTTGGCGCAATGAAACTTTTATTCTAATATTGAAAAAGCAGAATTATGAAAACTCAAAAACCATTTTCAGTGCTTCATTGGACATTGCTAAATTTAGCAGGTTTTGTTCTTGGAATTATACTAATACTGCTATTAGCGGGAATCGAGGAAGGATTGAAAACAGATTATCAAACACCATTGGGATTTAGCATGGGGCTTTGTATTCCATTTATGCAATGGCTTTTACTTAGAAAGCATGTGGAAAAATCATTTAACTGGGTATGGATTTCTGTCATAGCAATGACTTCAGTTTTTTTATTAGTTGATATTTTAACTCCTATTTTTAAACTAAACATCGAATATCTGATGTATCCTTCTTATATAGCCTGCTGCCTGTTAACCGGCTATTTACAAGTTCGTTATATACTGAGCAAGGTTTCTATCAAAGCGGTCTTGTGGAATGCATATAATTTGGTAGGGTGGTTGGCTTGTGTATTACTAACATCTGTTGTATACCTACACAATTTAAAATTATGGGATAGAAATACAGAAGTGATAGTTAACATGACAGCCTTTATCTTGTGTGGCCCTGCATTGGGATATATAACCGGAATAGGGGTGAAAAAGATTTTAGAATCGAAAAAAACTGAGCAAGTCGATAAATAATTAAGAAAAAGCACCTCATGATAACTAAATCTATTGAACAAACCGTCCGATTCGGATTCAGCCCGCTTGAAGTCTACAACGTTTTAATGGACGAAAAGAAACATGCTGCCTTTACCGGTTCAGAGGTTACAATGAGCTCTGAAGTGAACGAAGAATTCAGTATTTTTGATGGATATTGCCACGGGTATAATATCGAACTTATTGAAGGACAGAAGATTGTACAAGCATGGCATTTTGTTGAAGACGGATGGCCCGACGACCATTATTCGGTTTGTACATTTCTATTTCTACCGGATGGAAATGGAACATTACTCACATTTAAGCAAACAAACATACCTGAGCATAAAGCCGAAGAACTCAGCAAGGGCTGGAAAGAGTTTTACTGGGAAGCAATGGAAGAATACTTGAAAAATATGAAAACAATTAAAGATTAAAGCAAAATAATCTGTTTGACAATTTGTCATTGTTTGAGTCCTGTTTCATCAAACTCCACAGCTTGCCATTTTCCATTAATCAACTGATGCATGGTTTTGAATCCGGCAGCTTTTAGTGCTTCGAAAGTGGGATGAAAACTATCAACAATATTGGTTGGATAATGACAATCTGAATTGACCACTACAGGAATCTGAAGTTCATTAATTAGTGGGAAAAATTGAATATCCGGGTATGTTATACCTTTATCAACAAATGACTTAGTATTAATTTCAAGGATCATATCCTTTTGTTTAATCAATTGCAATGAATCACTGACCCTATTTCTGTACCAAACCGAAGATTTTTCAAAATCAGTACATTTAGAAGCATTCATTGCAATTTTATCAAAATGTCCTACAATATCAAAACCACCTTTCCCAATCATTTGGTCGCTGATATCAAAAAATCGTTCAACAGCCGGTCGTATTTCGCCATCGAATAGAATCTTCAGACCGACGAAAAAATCACGAAAATTACCATCAATCGTCCAGAAATCTCCGTTTGGAAGTTTATCCATGTAATGAATGGAACCAATCAGATAATCCATATTTTCCGCAGAATATAATTCATTTTGAATTTCAATATAATTGTGGATATAATCTACTTCCAAACCGATAAAAAGCTCAACTTCAGACATGTATTTTTCTTTCAACCGATAAAATTCATTCTGATATTCACCAAAATCATCTAATTTCATATTCCAAAACGTATCGATAGGTAGCGGTGCATGCGACGAGAAACCATATTTTCGAACACCTTTGGCAATAGCAAACCGAACAAATTCTTCCATTGAACTACGACCGTCGCAGAATGTACAATGACTGTGATAATTAGCAAAATACATGAACAATTTATACTTTTTGGGGTTTAAGGTTCGGATAGAATTGTGAAATGCAAAAATAACAAAAAAGCGTTTATTGACCAAATAAATTGCAGGGGGAAAACTGCTAAATTTTCCATGTTTTCGTTCCAAAGTCCGATTTTATTAATAAATAAAAGTATATTTGCAACCATTCATTCTTTTCTGAAAAATGCAGTTAACCACGAATAAACACATATTTCTCTCAATTCTGCTAATTATTTTTTCCTGCAGATTTTTGATGGCTCAAAACGATAATTCGACAACTAATTCAATGAATCAGCAGTCGGAAGATGAACGCCTTTTATACAACATACAATGTAATCAGGCTTTTAAAACAACTTTAAAAGATAATTCGGTTGTATCTTATCAAAATTTTTTAAAGATTTTTTCCGATTGTGACCGTGCATTTGCAGCAGAAGATAGTTTATTTGCAATTGCATCTCGCAACGAAGATTTGAAAATACTAAGATTCTGTATTGACAACTTTAAAGGGACAAAACGATCCAAAGCATTAAAACTCTACTACGATATTTTTACTGCCGATGGTGAGAGTCAGTCTTTGGATGAATTCTTCAAAACTTTTGGTAATGAGTTTTCTATCAAAGTAAAAACTAAAGACTATGAGCTGGCAAGACTCTCAAACAGACTCATGTTACACTTACCATACAACGATTGGAAATTTCAAAAATATGATGAATATATTCGGTTAGCTGCACCACGTGAAAAAGCTTTTGTGGCACTTCAACGAATGATTTCAAATGATATTTCAAACAGAAACTGGAATTCAGCTATCAAAAAAGTAAAAACGTATGCTCATTATTTCGGGAGTCACAACAAGAAAATTGAAGACTTGTTATATTTATTAACTGATAAATGGAATACCTACGTAAAAATAAGTCCGGTTGGCAAAGGTATTAATACTGAAGATGGTGGCGAATATTCCCCTGTTATTACAGGAAACGAAGAACAAATGTATTTCTGTGGAATAGGACGTAAAGACAATCTGGGTGGTGAGGATATTTTTGTTTCCAGAAAGGGAACTGAAGGTTGGGGAAAAGCTCGCGTTGTACATGAATTATCAACTAAACTTAATAACGAAGCACCTGTAAGCATTTCGTCGGATGGAAATATTATTATGCTTTTTAAATCCGGAAAACTTTACTACTCCCAAAAAACAACGTCAGGATGGTCGAAAATCTTTGAATTCCCAAAACCGATTAATGGAGATGGATGGCAATTAGATGGTATGCTTACCAGCGATGGAAAAGGATTAATTTTTTCCTCTACCCGAACCGGTGGTTACAATCATTTCAGCTCGCTCCAGAAATATCACGGAGATGAACTTTACCCATCGGATATCTATATTTCATTGAAAACAGCTGACAACCTTTGGGGTGACCCTATTAACCTTGGCCCAGAAATAAATACACCCTATTGTGAGCGGACACCTTTTCTGCATGCCGATATGAAAACTCTATATTTCAGTTCGGATGGTCATGGAGGGTTGGGTAAACTTGACGTATTCAAATCGACACGATTAGCTGATACCTGTTGGACTTGCTGGAGCGAACCAATAAATATGGGAAAGGAGATAAATACTGAACTTTCTGATGTGGGTTATAAAATTTCTACTTCAGGCGATAAAGCGTATTTCTCATTCGAAAGACGTACAAATTCCAATTCAAGTATTTTGCTTCTGCTTGATGTTTCAAGTAGTATGTCCGGTTCAAAGTTGAGAGCACTAAAAGACGCAACCAAAGTTGTAACTCAAGCTGCTATTCAAAACAACTCTGAAATTTCCATTCTCACATTTGCAAACGAGTGTGTGCGTCCAATTACTGATTCATGTGCATTTTCGAGAGAGAATACTCCAATCATGGAATTTATCGAACGAATTAAGGTAGGTGGTGGTGGTACACCCACTTTCGAAGCTTATGAATATGCATGTAATTTTATAAGGCGAAACTCCGACCCATTATCCAAGAACAAAGTTATTGTCCTACTTTCGGATGGTGATGCTAATGGTTGTTCACAACTGGACTCGGTTCTTTTACGTATAAAGCAAATGGAAAATGTCTATAAAACTCAAACAATTTTATACGATTTTTCGGAAAATAGCGAAGCCTACAATGATTTACAAAGAATTGCTACTTTTTCAAACGGGAAATTCTATTCGAGCAAACAATTTGACGATCTTGGAAGTGCCTTTGAAGCTGCAAATAATGACATTTTGAACTTCAGTTTGTCTGGTGATAAAGATATTTACAGTTTTAATCTACCTAAAAATCTGCGACCGGATTATGTTGCCACAGTTTCCGGAAAACTCCTGACCAAAGATAATAAACCAATGGACGCTGAAGTGAAGTGGGACGATTTGAAAACCGGTAAAAATATGGGAATTGCAAAAAGTGATCCTATTGATGGAAGTTACTTTATTGTTTTGCCATCGGGTAAAATTTATGGATATTATGCCGAAAAAGACTCATATTTGTCAGTTTCACAAAACATTGACCTTAGAGGAGGTAATAAACCAAAACGCGTAAAAGAGAATATTGATATGGTTTCACTGAAACAATTGGTTGAAAGCGGCGATGCTATAAAAGTTAATAATGTATTTTTTGATTTTGCGAGATGGGATTTATTATTCATTTCGTACCCCGAATTGGATCGTTTAGCGCGATTTATTATCTCAAAAAAAATAAAAGTTGAACTCAGCGGACACACAGATAATGTCAGCTCAGTACAAACGAATCAAATTCTTTCAGAAAAACGAGCTAATGCTGTGAAAGAATATCTAATAAATAAGGGTTGTTCACTGAATCAGATAATTAGTATTGGATATGGAAAATCAAAACCTTGTGCTTCTAATAAAACCGACGGAGGAAGGGCTAAAAACCGACGTGTGGAGTTGAGAATTCTTAAATAAACAAAGACCTGAATGAGTGATAATAACTATATAATTTCTTCCAACCTAAAGCAACCACGTTACCTCAACTATAATCAGGTTCTGAAAACCGAATTTTCCGAGCGTATTCAAAAAATCTCCATTAATGCTGGATTTACTTGCCCAAACCGCGATGGAAGCAAAGGCAGAGGTGGTTGTACTTATTGTAATAATCAATCTTTCAGTCCGCAATACAGCCTCCCGGTTAAAAGTGTTAGTCAACAAGTAGAAGAAGGCATTGCTTTTTTCCATCACAAATATCAGACGCAATATTACCTGGCTTATTTTCAATCGTACACCAACACATACGATACACTTGAAAACTTAAAAGCCATTTACGAGGAAGCACTTTCACACCCCCAAGTTAAGGGAATTGTAGTAGGAACCCGCCCCGACTGCGTAAATGAGAAACTGCTTGATTATTTTGCTGAATTGTCGAAAAGCGTCTATGTAATGATTGAGTATGGCATTGAATCAACCTGTGATAAAACGCTTCAATTCATTAATCGCGGACATGATTATGCTTCAACTGTGGAAGCAATTAAAGCCACTACTGCCCGTGGATTGCGCACCGGAGCACATTTGATTCTGGGTTTACCAAACGAAAATCGTGAACAAATTTTGATACATGCCGACAAGATATCTCAACTGCCACTTACCGCACTGAAACTTCATCAATTGCAGTTGGTAAAAAAAACAATTATGGCTAAGCAATATAATGAACATCCGGACTGGTTTAAGTTCTATACCGCCAACGAGTATATTGATTTAGCTATAGACTTTCTGGAACGCATGAATCCCGAAATTGCCATTGAACGTTTTGTTTCACAATCCCCCAAAGAACTATTAATTGCACCCGAATGGGGATTGAAAAACTTTGAGTTCACTACTAAAATAGAAAAACGATTGGAAGAACGAAACACATGGCAAGGAAGACTTTTTAATTAATAATTAAAAATTAATAATT
>CAIKVR010000403.1 GCA_903830915.1 uncultured Bacteroidales bacterium | reverse complement strand
TGGTTTTGGCACATGGACGGAACCGACAAAATGATTATGCATTACAAATTAAAATAAACAAATTAAATAACAAGACCTTTGAACCCCCATTTGGGGGCAGGGGTCATAAAATTCAAACAAAATGAAAACTATAAAATTATTTCTCATAGCTATTATAGCTTTTACTGTAAGTGCAACATCTTCTGCACAGATGACTGACCATTCAAAAATGAAGATGGGCAAAACTGAAACAGTTGCTACTAAAACTGAGATGATAAAAGTCTCAGGAAATTGCGAAACATGTAAAGCCCGCATTGAAAAAACAGCTAAAGTGGATGGTGTAACTAAAGCTGACTGGAGCACTAAAACAAAGGTTTTGACACTGGTTTACGATCCTTCGAAAGTAAAAAGCGACGATATTCAAAAGAAACTGGCTGCTGTAGGTCATGATACGCCGAAGTACAAAGCAACGGATAAGGCTTACAATTCGTTACCGGGCTGTTGCAAATACCGTTAATCAGTTATTGATTCAATTTCTAACAATAAATCAAAAAAACAAAAGAATGAAAAAGCTAAATGGATTATTTGCAGGTGTTTTTGCACTTGTTTTGTTATTGTCAGCATGTGATAATAGCAACGTTGATTACTCTCAGATTACTGCTGAAAAAACAAAAGTTAGTAGCTCATTGGTTCTTACAAAAGCGTATAATGATACCCTGAAAATGGTTTACGATACGGTAAAGGTGAGAAAAAATAATGTTTATTGTCTGAAATATGATAAACTGTATCATAAAAACGATTCGTTGTTCACTATGAACTATAATATGTTTGGCAGTATGATGTACGATAATGGAGTTATGATGAGTAACTTTACAGCGGGTAGTGGCATGATGCAAGGTGGCACTATGATGGGAAGTGGTTCGAAATATTACAATACCATGATGGCTGATACGGCTACTGTGGGTGGATATTATAGGGCAATTTGTGTGACTCGTGCAGCTCATTTAGCTTATCATAATGCTATTTACAATTAAAAACTTACAAAAATGAAAAAGATAATATTAATGACAGTATTGGCAATTGCCATTGTTGTAGGAATTACTGCAACTGTTTCGGCTCAGGATTCAACAACAAAAACTGATGTTAAGGTTGAATTTACTTGTCCTATGCACCCCGAAGTTATTTCAGACAAACCCGGACAATGTCCGAAATGTGGAATGGATTTAGTGAAAAAGGAACCGGTAAAAGTTGAATATACCTGTCCGATGCATCCCGAAGTAATTTCTGATAAACCCGGTAAATGCCCAAAATGCGGTATGGACCTGGTGATAAAAGGAAAAGATGCAAAGAAAAAAGGAATGATGAAGGGCTGCGGTATGATGGGTATGTAATAATGTGGCTGCCCCCAAACCCCCTAAAGGGGGCTTAAGGAGGTTGCTCGTAAATTCAATTCAAAGACAAAATTAAAAATTGCTAACTAAAAAGTCCCCCCTTGGGGGGATTTAGGGGGCCGTCAATATGTTTAATCGATTAGTCAAATATTTTCTCGAGCACAGGCTGATTACCTTTATTTTTCTGATTGCCTTCGTGGTGATGGGAATCACGTATTCGCCGTTCAATTGGAAAACAGGGATGATTCCCCGCGATCCGATTCCGGTGGATGCTATTCCGGATATTGGTGATAATCAGCAAATCGTTTCTACCGAATGGATGGGTCGCTCGCCCAAAGATATTCAGGATCAGATCAGTTATCCACTAACATCGGCTCTTCTCGGCATTCCGGGGGTGAAAACCATTCGGAGCACCTCCATGTTCGGCATGTCGTTTATCTACATTATTTTCAAAGATAATGTGGAATTCTACTGGAGTCGGTCGCGTATTTTGGAAAAACTGAATTCGTTACCTGCAGGAACATTGCCGCAAGGTGTTCAACCATCTTTAGGACCGGATGCTACTGCACTTGGTCAGATTTTTTGGTACACGCTCGAAGGACGCGATCCGAAAACAGGCAAACCCAATGGCGGCTGGAATCCGCAGGAATTACGAACCATTCAGGATTTCTACGTAAAATACAGTCTGTCTGCTGCCGAAGGTGTTTCGGAAGTAGCTTCGGTGGGCGGTTTTACCAAGGAATATCAGGTGGATGTAAATCCCGAAGCGTTGAAAGCTTTTGGTGTTTCGGTGATGGATGTGATGAATGCCGTTCGCAAAAGTAACCTTGATATCGGTGCCGAAACGGTGGAGCTGAATAATGTGGAATACATTATCCGTGGACTCGGTTATGTGAAGAGTCTTGAAGACTTGGATAACTCAGTTGTTTCGGTGAGGAATAATATTCCGGTGCGCATCAAAGATGTTGCGCGGACTTCCTTTGGCCCTGCTACCCGTCGCGGTGGATTGGATAAAGCCGGTAGTGAAGCAGTAGGAGCGGTGGTGGTAGCCCGTTACGGTTCTAACCCGATGGAAGTGATTGGCAATGTAAAAGCCAAGATAAAAGAAATTGAAGCCGGATTGCCGCAAAAGAAACTGGCGGATGGTAGCATTTCGAAAGTAACCGTTGTGCCTTTTTACGACCGAACCGGTCTGATTAAGGAAACGATTGGAACGCTTGAATCAGCTCTTTCGCACGAAATTCTGATTAGCATTATCGTTATAATAGTTTTGGTACTTAATCTTCGGGCTTCGGTCATCGTTGCCGGATTATTACCGTTGGGGGTGCTGATGACTTTTATTCTGATGCATTTTTTCAATGTGGATGCCAATATTGTGGCGTTGTCCGGTATTGCTATTGCCATTGGGGTGATGGTGGACATTGGGATTGTGGATGTGGAAAATATTCTGCGACATCTTGAAATGCCCGAGAACAAAGGCATTAGGGGTAAAGAACTGATGAATGTTATTTACCTTGCCACAACCGAAGTGCGTGCTGCTGTGGTGACTTCTATCGCTACCACCATTGTCAGCTTCCTACCGGTATTTGCCATGGAAGCGGCCGAAGGGAAATTGTTTCATCCATTGGCCTTTACCAAAACATTCGCGCTGTTGTCGGCCTTTATCCTTGGTATCGTCGTATTGCCAACGTTGGTGCACATCGTTTTTGATATACGGATAGATACGAAGAAGCTTCGCCGCTATTTCAATGGTGGATTAATTATCGCCGGACTATTGTTCGTTGCTATCTGGCAGGTTTGGCCAGCATTGGCGTTGGTAGCTGTAGGAATCAATAACCTGCAGGATTACCGTTGGCCGAAGGAGCGAAAAGAATTTCCAAACTATATCAATATTGCCATAACCGTTTTGGTGGCGTTGTATTATTTGTCCATGGAGTGGCTACCGTTGGGCGCTCACAACAGTTTATTTGTCAACTTCCTGTTTGTAGCTGGAATCGTTGCGGTTATTCTGGGTGCGTTGATGACGATGGTTCATTTCTATGAACCGATTCTGCGTTGGGCATTGATTCATAAATGGAAATTTCTTATACTGCCCGCTTTTACGTTATTCTTTGGATTGTTGGTTTGGCAAGGGTTCGATAAACTGTTCGGACCAGTAGCAACAGGTTTTGAAAAGATAGGATGGAAGGCACCTGCAAAAGCATTTCCCGGAACGGGCAAAGAGTTTATGCCGTCGCTCAACGAAGGTTCGTATCTGCTGATGCCAACCAGTATGCCGCATTCGAGCATTGAAAAGAACTTGCAATATATCGAAACGTTGGATAAACGCCTTGCAACTATTCCCGAGGTGGAAGTGGCGGTGGGCAAATGGGGACGTGTGAATTCGGCTCTTGATCCCGCTCCGGTTCAGATGTTCGAAAATACGATTAATTATCGTCCCGAATATATTCTGAACGAAGAAGGTCATCGCGAACGCTTCAAGGTGGATAAAGAGGGTGCTTTTCTGTTGAAAAATGGAAAGACTTTCAATGCTGAGAAAGAGGCTTTTAGGGCAATTTCTTCTGATAGTTTAATTGTTTCTGCAAAAGGAGAATATTTCCGTCAGTGGCGATCGCAGATCAAAAAGCCGAACGATATTTGGAATGAAATTGTGAAAGTGACCGATATTCCCGGTTTGACTTCTGCTCCAAAATTGCAGCCGATTGAAACTCGCTTGGTGATGCTTTCAACCGGAATGCGGGCGCCGATGGGCTTGAAAGTCTACGGACCCGATTTGGAATCGATAGAAAAAGCGGGTATGCAGTTCGAAAAAGCCTTAAAGCATGTTCCGTCAGTCAAAGGTTCGTCGGTGTTTTACGACCGTGCTGTGGGTGCGCCTTACCTGGAAATAAAGCTGAACCGCGAAAATATGGCGCGTTACGGAATGACTGTCAGTGATGTGCAGGAAATTTTGCAGGTAGCCATGGGAGGCATGGCGTTGAGTACTTCGGTGGAAGGGCGCGAACGCTTCCCTATGCGGGTGCGCTATGCCCGTGAGTTGCGCGATAATCCCGAAGATATTAAGCGAATTTTGATTCCGGCGATGAACGGTACACAAATTCCATTGAGTGAACTGGCCGATATCAATTATACTCGCGGTGCGCAAATGATTAAAACCGAAAATACGTTTTTGGTGGGTTATGTCATTTTCGACAAGGTGGAAAGTAAAGCTGAAGTAGATGTGGTGAACGAAGCATCCGATATTCTGAAGAAAAAGCTGGATTCGGGTGAATTGAAATTGCCCACCGG
>CAIKVR010000402.1 GCA_903830915.1 uncultured Bacteroidales bacterium | reverse complement strand
TTTGGGTGTTTGTTGATTGACATATCTCTATGATTACGGAATAATCTTTAAAGATACTTATTTTCAATGAATTACCCAAATGTTTTCACACTTATTTTATTGATTATCAGGTATTTGTTTTAATTTATAACGAACTATTGATATAATTTATATGCTAAAAATTAAATCACTGTTTTCAATCATTTTTTTTATTCAATTAACCACCGTTTCTGCACAAACATGGAAGTTGATACAACCTAAATATGCTACAAGCGATGCTTTTGTCGCAAAATACAATGCCCTAGAACAAGGAGCCGATCCAACCGGTGTAACAGATAACACGGCTCTTTTTCAGCAGTTATTAGATTATTTGGGTTCACGGGTTAGTTCTACCGGAGGTATAAATAATGGTGGTGTGTTGTTTGTACCGGAAGGTAAATATAAGATTCTGGGGCAATTAATTGTTCCCAAAGGGGTTACTATTCGGGGTGAATGGGAAAAACCTTTAAAAGGTCAGGCTATAAAAGGAACTATCCTGATGGCATATTACGGTTCCGGAACAGATCATGGAACAACACTTAGTGAATGGCAGAATTTTGAAAATAAAGCATTTATTACGCTACAGCCAGCTGCGGCAGTTAAAGATTTGGCAATATGGTATCCCAATCAAAATCCCAACAGCATCTCGGCTTATCCTCCATCCATACTTTTCGGACAATATGGATATTTTGGGGGAAGCAGTTGCAATGCTACACACATAACTTTTGTTAATTCATATTATGGCATTAGCTTGTCGAAAAATAACGGTGGTGCATCACCATTTATTTACGGCATATACGGTACACCACTTTCGTGTGGTATTGAAATAGATAATATAGGCGATGTAGGTCGAATTGATGTTGTCGATTTTTCTCCGGCATATTGGGCTGGTTCTGGTTTGACAAATTCACCGGTTTTGGGTGGAGCCTACTCAGTTTGGATTTATAACAATGGTGTGGGTATTACCATGCGTCGAAATGATTGGTCAAATTGTTGTTTTGTAAAAGTGGATGGCTACAATAAAGGTTATTATGGAAGTGCTTCAATATCTGACACTGTGAGGTGTCCCAATGGAAATCATTATGCTTTGGAATTTAGCAATTGCAAATATGGAGTTTATATTGATAGACTTGGTTCTGTAGGGCAAATGCATACGCGTTACAAATTTACCAATTGTGAATATGGATTCTATCTGGATGATAGAAAAGGGGGAATAATACAGATTATGGCTTGTGATATCAGTGCGACTAAATCGGCTGTATTTATTGCTAATAAAACCAATTCGATTGTATTGATGAACCAAAACATCATCAAAATGGGGGGCGTTGATCTTTTAAGTGGGCTTATTTCAATGACCAATAATATATTTAACAATAGTACTCCTCAAATCAATTTGGGGTCTGATGTCCGTTCCGTAATTACAGGAAGTACATTCCAACAAGCAGTACAAATAAAAAACACGTCGAAATATGATAATATCATCGACCATACTCCGGTTGTGATGTCAGCAGTGCCGGCTTTTCAATACACAACTTCGGATGATATAAAACAGAAACCTTCACGGATGGTCATGTATCAGGCTACCGATTTTGGAGTATCAACATCCGCTAACGATAATGCTACGGCGCTTCAAACAGCTTTAAACAAGGCGCAATCCGATGGTGGAGGAATAGTTTTTATGCCTCCGGGACGTTATAAGTTTCTCAGTAATTTGAGTATTCCCACTGGTGTTGAATTAAAAGGTGCAGTTGACAATAAATGTGATCCACAAGGCTGCGGAACTGTGTTGGAAGTGTATGCCGGAAAAGGGCAATCAGAAACTTCGACTCCTTTTATATCGATGGAACCGAATAGTGGCTTACGAGGCGTAACCTTCAATTATCCTGATCAGTTATCAACTCTTCTACCAAATATCTTTCAATACCCATACTGTGTGCGTGGAAATGCAAACAGCTATATTGTCAATACAAATTTTCGTGCCACTTATAAAGCCATTGACCTTTTCAGTAATAAATGCGATAATCATTATGTCGATTATCCTGCAGGTCATGTATTCAATGTCGGAATTCGTGTTGGGGGAGCATCTGCAAATGGATTAATTAGTAATGCGCAATTTAATTGCTTTCCATATACTTGGGGTATGCAATCAAAGTGTGGTTTTTTCCCTAACTCACCCGACCCGTCTTCAACTGCAGGAAAAGATAGCATTTTTACTTATATGTTCCGAAACTTACAGTTTCTGATTTTGGGAAATTGTACTAACCAAACATTATATAACGATTTCGATTATGGCGCTGCAAAATCTGTTATACTCTCTTCAATTGATGAAACAGGGCCGAGTGGGATTTCTATGGGTACGGCAATGGATGCAGGAGTAAAAACATTCAATTTTGAAGCAATTGGTACTGGTGGTTTCGATTTCATTAATTCACAAATTGTAAGTATCCCGGGTCCGCTATCTAATGGTACAAACATTGTAACCAACCAACCTTTATCACGTTATTTGGAAACTTCTGCGGGATTTACCGGAAAATCAACTTTCTACAGTGCTGATTTCTGGGGTAATGTCTACGAAATTTCTAATCAGATTCAGGGTGGAACGATTGAATTGCAAACGGCTCACTATACCGCTCCCGGGAGAAAAACATTTGCCGAAATAGCTTCCGGTGCAAAATTCAGTATTTTGAATTCAAATCTTAACCCTCAGGTGAATGTAACAGTGAATGGTTCCCTGTCAAAATTTTATATACAATCCTCCATTATCAATTCTACGGCTGTCAACAAAGCCGGATGTGGTTTGTGGCTCAATAATATTGAACCCACAGCATCTGTATCACCAAATTCAAGTGCATTTTTGCCACGCACCGGTTGGATAGCTAGTGCTTCAGTTGCCAATTCGGATGCCGGTAAAGCAATTGATGGAGTTTCCACCACAAGTTGGTCAACCCTGTCAGTATTTCAAAATCCGGGACAGTGGTTCAAAGTGGATATGCTTCAACCCAAAACCTGCACAGGAATTTATTTAGATGTTATAAAAGCTACTGATACAGCTCTTTCATGTACTGTTTCTGTTTCAAATGATGGCATAAACTGGACTGCCGTTGGAGCAGGAGTAGCTCAAAATCAGATTATGTTTAGCTCATCTCAGATAGCTCGTTATATAAAAATTGAGCAAACCGGAACAAGTACAACTAGTCCATGGGCTATCAAAGAACTGTACGTTATGATAACCGATGTGTCAACTCCAATAATCACGTTAAACGCAAGTCCTTTTGTTGTTTATAATAATGGAAATCGTTTAATTATTCAGGGTACTGAAGGAAAATCAAAAGTGAGTGTATATAATCTGTCGGGTCAGTTAGTGAGAACACCCGAATGGATTGAATCAGATTTTGATATTAATCTGACTATGGGTGTATATATTTTATTGGTAGAAAATAAGAAACAACTTTTTAGAAAGAAAATTATTGTGAATAATCCATCAATCTAATTATCAACTCACGGCGTATAAAGCTAATATAAACTCTTCAAATTTTCACAAGATATGTTTTATAAGCGGAAATAAATTAACTAAATCAAAATCTTCAATATTTTGTTATGAAAAAAAACATACTTTTTTTGGTGTTTATACTAAACCTTTTGGTAATAAATAATCTGTTATCACAAACCCAAAACTATTTTGGAAGCAGTGGAGCTTTAAATGGAAATTTCTGGAGTACTAATCCTACAGGACCATATACTTCCGCACTTGTTACAACCGGCGGTCCTTTTGTTAACTTTAATACTGTTATTACAGAAAATCCTGTTTTATCAGCAGATGTTTTGTGGGCAGGAATTAATGTAACTCAAAATTTAACTTTTAGTAGAACAAGTGGAATAATCAGAAATTACAACAATACCGGTAATATGATTATTAATGTAAGTTCCGGAAAAACATTTGATTGTTCAGCTATGACATTTTCAGGAGTGAATGTAGTTGGACAAACAAAAAACGGTGATGGAATTTTGGTAACACAGGGAGGGTCTTTTGGTGGTGGTTATACACTCAATGCGGGTACAATTATTGCTAAAAATACTATTTCCATGGGTGGAAATGTTACACCTGGTTCTTTGACAATTAATGGTGGAACTATTGCTGCTGATGTAGCACGAAATTTCTCAGGAAAATATTCAGGCATTATAATTGGAGGTGACTTTACATTAGGGTCAAGCGTTTCTCCTGCAGTTGTAACAGCTAATCTAACTTTCGATGCAGCCACTTCGCTTGGAAGTGCAACACGTGCAATAACTATTGGTGGTACCGGAACATATACATTGGGTGGTATTATTAGTGGAAATTCAGCGGTGGGTTTAACGATTAATGCAACTGCTAACGGTGTTTTGCTTTTCACTAATCCTGCGAATACGTATAACGGAACGACTACAATAAATTCAACAGCCGAATTAAGGTTAAATCCAACATCTACTTCAACCACATTTGCATCTCAGATAGATTTGGCAGGTGGAAAACTAAGTACAACCGGAGTTGCCACAAGTACAAATATAGTGAGCTCTTCGACATTGAAACTGTCGGATAATTCAACTATTGCTTTGGGCACGAATGTTCATTCATTGACATTTTCCGACAGTCATTCCGTAAGTTGGACACCTGAAAAATTGCTTACAATTACAGGTTGGTTAGGTGCCAAGCAATCAACTGGTACTGCCGGACGAATTTATGTGGGAGTCGGAGGATTATCAACAGCTCAGTTGAATCATGTCTGTTTTAAGGGATTTTCTGCGGGAGCTCAAATTCTCAATACAGGAGAATTAGTGCCATCTACTGATTTACCTCCCGGTCCGGCGTATCAGCATTTTATAATGTACGGTCAGAGTTTGTCAGTCGGATTTCAGTCTTATCCTTCTTTAAGTGTGGATAATGTATCCGGAAACTATATGATTGGAAATCAGGTGTGGATAAACAATGGTAATTCTAATTTAAGCAGTTTTACTCCTTTGGTCTCCAATCTTTGTGCTTTAGACGCAAATGTTGCTTTATCAAGAACCAATGGCAGAGGCGAATGTGCCATCACTTCAATGGTTAATCACCTTCAAAAGAAACTAAATAATTCGGAGAACCTTATTTCAACTTCCTGTGGTACCGGAGGAAAATCTATTGAGGAGCTTTCAAAAGAATGCCAAACAACAACTCTTTATAATGATTATAACACAACAATCAGTTCGGGAGCAATCATTGCGAAAATGACAAATAGTCCCATAACTTGTCCTGCAATAGTTTGGATGCAAGGTGAGTGGAATTATACTTTACCCGGCACATCAACCGGTCTTACCGTTGGATCGACACCTACAGGTGATAAAAGTACATATAAATCACTTTTACTTACACTTAAAAACAATATGCAAACCGATGTGATGAATAAATACAGTCAGACCGGAAAACCATTGTTTATTACTTATCAGGTGGGTGCACAGTACACAAGAGGTAAAGAATTAGCAATAGGTATGGCTGAACTTGAAGCCTCGAACGAGAATGAAGACATAGTTTGTGCTGGTCCTGTTTATCCGGTTACTGATCGTGGAGGACATTTGGATCCCAATGGTTACCGCTGGTATGGCGAAATGATAGCCAAAGCATATTACAAAACTAAAGTTGAGAATCATCGGTTTATACCACTGCAACCCAAACTTATATCAAGAACAGCCGATGCCAATAAAATTAAAATTCAATTTCTTGTTCCAAAATTACCTTTAGTATTGGATGATAAGACTTTAGACAAAGTACCCGATTATGGTTTTGCCGTATATAACGATAATGTAAAGATGGCTATTTCATCGGTTACTGTTGATGGAGATTGTGTTTATCTGACCTGCACAGGAAATTTGACAGGTGTTGTAGAAGTTAATTATGCGGGTTTAAACTCGGGAATTTTGAATGGACAAGGTAATTTGAGGGATAATGACGATTATGCTGCTTTCTATAATTATATCGATTTAGATAAAAGGAATGCAGATAATACGTATTTTTATCCTCGTGATGCTGCCGAAACCACACTTCGGCCTACCTTTGAGCCAAAGGATGCAACTGGAACTATCATTTATGATAAACCCTATCCGCTTTATAATTTCTGTGTTGCATTTTATTATAAACTGGACGTTGGGCAACAAGATTATCTGATACCAATTTTGGGTGGAGATTTAACTACAACAGTAATTCCTAAAATGGATAAATCTACAATTAAAGTTTTTCAGCTAGGAAATTTTTTGTGTGTTAACACTGGAAAGGATCAACTGATTTCACTTCAATTGATTGATTTAAAAGGGAAGGTAGTCAGAGCTTATGATACTAACAATACTAAATTTAATATTACTCACTTAAGCAAAGGAGTTTATATTGCAAAGCTTAAGACAAAAATATCAACAGATACTTTGAGCATAATAATTAAGTAATTTGAAATTTTATGAACAAAATACTTCCAGACAAACTCATTTTACATGTGTTGTCATTACTCACGGTTTGTTCAGCCTTTGCTGCAAAGGTCAAAAGCACCAAACCGAATGTAATTATACTTTTCAGCGACCAGCACAATGCAAATGTTTTTGGATATCAGGGACATCCTGATGTAAAAACCCCCAACTTAGATGCAATGGCAAGGCAAGGTGTCGTTTTTAATAGAGCATATTGTCAAAATGCCATTTCAGCA
>CAIKVR010000401.1 GCA_903830915.1 uncultured Bacteroidales bacterium | reverse complement strand
TTGACCCTAAAAATCTGACTGATGGCGAAACTCAAAACGCAGTTGCAGCCGATGAAATGATGCAGGCTGTTTATTACCACCACAATATTCCGGCAGCAGGTCTGTCGCTGGAAGTTACACCTAAAGCACCGTTCAGGATTGAATTTCCAGGCGACCTGTATGCTCGCGACGGTTATCAAATTTCATGTTCCGAAGGTGATACAGCTATTTCAATACCAATCCGGATTAAGCGAAATCCTGATTTCAAAGAAACGATTGAATTGTCGGTTTATCCGAAAAATCGAAACATGGTGATGGATGCAGTAAAAATTCTGCCCGGCGAAACAGAAAAAACGGTGTCAATTTCTGTCCGATCGCGCGATATGCTGAAACAAAGGAAATTACGATATGGAATTACAATTGTTGGAACTGTAAGCGGTGAGATTGATAAACGCGGAAAACGGAGTTTTGAAAATGCCGCCTACCGCGAAATGAGTCCTATTATTGTGATTATCCGGGATTAAAAAACGATCTCAAATCCCCGGCATTCATTTGTCGGGGATTTTTTTGTAACCAATTTTGAATCAGCGCCTATCATTATAATTGATGTTTTTTTTGTACTTTTGCAGACCAAACCAATTTTTGAAGAAAATTACGAATGAATAATATCCGCAATTTCTGTATTATTGCCCACATTGACCACGGGAAAAGTACCTTAGCCGACCGTCTGTTAGAATATACCAACACCGTTGCCGGTAAAGAAATGCAGGCTCAGGTGCTTGACAACATGGATTTGGAGCGTGAACGTGGGATTACCATTAAAAGTCACGCCATACAGATGAACTACAAACTGAATGGCGAGGAATATATTTTTAATCTGATTGATACTCCCGGACACGTCGATTTTTCGTATGAAGTATCGCGTTCTATTGCTGCCTGCGAAGGTGCATTGCTCATTGTTGATGCTACGCAAGGTATTCAGGCTCAGACAATTTCAAACCTTTACATGGCCATTGAGCACGATTTGGAAATTATCCCTATTATGAACAAAATGGATATGGATAATGCCATGCCTGAGGAAGTGGAAGATCAGATTGTGGAGCTGTTGGGTTGCAAGCCCGAAGAAATTATGCGTGCCAGTGGTAAAACCGGTATGGGCGTAAATGAAATTCTGGAAGCCATCGTAACCCGTGTCCCTGCTCCGAAAGGCGACCCTGAAGCACCACTTCAATGCCTGATTTTCGACTCGGTTTTCAATTCATTCCGCGGCATCATAGCCTATTTTAAAATTGAAAATGGTACCATCAATAAAGGTGATTTGGTGAAGTTTGTAAACACCGAAAAAGAATATAATGCAGAGGAAATTGGGATCCTAAAACTGGATATGTCGCCAACAAAAACACTGAGTGCAGGCAATGTGGGCTATATTATTTCAGGAATCAAGACCTCGAAAGAGGTGAAAGTGGGAGATACCATTACCCATGTAAAACGTCCATGTTCTAAATCGATTGAGGGTTTTCAGGAAGTAAAACCAATGGTTTTTGCCGGTGTATATCCGATTGAAACCGAGGATTTTGAAGATTTGCGTAATTCTATCGAGAAATTGCAGTTAAACGATGCTTCATTGACTTTCGAAGCAGAATCTTCCGTGGCACTTGGCTTTGGTTTCCGCTGCGGTTTCCTGGGTATGTTGCACATGGAAATCATTCAGGAACGACTCGACCGCGAGTTCGACATGAATGTAATTACCACTGTGCCGAACGTTTCGTATAAAGTATATACCAATAAAGGCGATTTGATAGAGGTGCATAATCCGTCGGGATTGCCTGATATTATGGCGATTGACCGCATTGAAGAACCGTATATCCGCGCTTCTATCATTACCCGAACCGACTATATTGGTCAGATAATGACGCTTTGTCTGGGTAAACGTGGTGAATTGGTAAAACAAAATTACATTTCAGGTAACCGCATGGAGCTGCTTTACGATTTGCCGCTGGGCGAAATTGTATTCGACTTCTACGACCGCCTGAAAAGTATTTCAAAAGGCTATGCTTCGTTCGATTATCACATGAACGGTTTCCGTCCGTCGAAATTAATACGTCTCGATATATTGCTGAATGGCGAAATGGTGGATGCGCTTTCGTGCCTGATTCACGTGGACAATGCCGTTCCGCTTGGCAAACGCATGTGCGAAAAACTAAAAGAACTGATACCTCGTCAGCAGTTTGATATTGCTATTCAGGGAGCAATCGGTGCTAAAATTATTTCGCGCGAAACCATCAAAGCAGTTCGTAAAGATGTGACTGCCAAATGTTATGGCGGTGATATCAGTCGTAAACGAAAACTGCTCGAAAAACAGAAAAAAGGCAAAAAACGCATGAAGCAAATCGGTAATGTGGAAGTTCCGCAGAAAGCGTTTTTGGAAGTGCTGAAACTCGATTAAATTGCCCCAATGTTTTTTCTTATCCTCATCTTTCTTCTCGGTTACGCTGCAATTATTTTTGAGCATAACCTTAGAATCAACAAAACAGCTTCAGCATTGCTTACAGGTGTTTTGTTGTGGGTTTTGTACATGCTTTCTGCTGCCGATAAAACCTTAGTTAACGAGCAACTTCTAACTCATTTAGGCGATATTTCAGGTATTCTGTTCTTTTTGATGGGAGCTATGGCCATTGTGGAGCTGATTGATGCTCACGATGGTTTTGAAATAATCACCGATTTTATTCATCAAACCAACAAACGCAGCCTCATCTGGATTGTGGCACTTCTGTCGTTCTTCCTTTCGGCTATTCTCGACAATCTGACTACCACCATTATTATGGTATCGCTGCTACGGAAACTTATCCGCAATCAAGACGACCGTCTGTTGTTTGTCGGAATTGTAATTATTGCAGCCAATGCCGGTGGTGCATGGACTCCTATAGGCGACGTAACCACCACTATGCTTTGGATTGGCGGGCAAATATCGAGTACCAATATCATGCTGAAACTCTTCCTACCAAGTCTGGTTTGTTTGTTAGTTCCACTGGTTTTTGTTACCATGAGTTTAAAAGGCAAAGCTGACAGGGTAAACATTTCAACAGATTTTTCAACAAAACAACATACCAAAACTCAACAGAAAATAATTCTGATAGCCGGAATCCTGTCACTTATTTTTGTTCCCATCTTTAAAACAATAACGCACCTTCCACCATTTTTGGGCATGCTTTTCAGTGTTGGTATATTATGGATTGTTACTGAACTGATGCATGGCAAAGGCGATGTAGAAAAGAAAAGACATCTGACGCTGGTCAATGCACTTCAAAACATAGATATTCCTACTATTTTATTTTTTCTGGGAATTTTGTTGGCGGTGGCTGCTTTGCAATCGGCAGGACTATTGGTTTATCTGGCCGAATGGCTTGCAAAATCTATCGGCGATATGCGGGTAGTTGTGCTTTCAACCGGACTTTTATCGGCTGTTGTTGATAATGTACCGTTAGTGGCAGCAGTTCAGGGTATGTACCCTCTGAATCAGTATCCGATGGATCATTTTATTTGGGAATTTTTGGCGTATTGTGCCGGTACTGGTGGTAGTATTCTTATTATCGGGTCTGCTGCAGGAGTAGCTGCCATGGGCATGGAAAAGATTAATTTCCTTTGGTATCTGAAGAAAATCAGCTGGTTGGCTTTGCTTGGCTATTTCGCTGGAGCAGTGGTTTATATGGCTCTTGAATATCTTTCTCATTAAATATAATTGCAACAAAATTGTAATTATTTTAAAAAATTAAACCTCAAAACCTTTCTCAAAATAAGAAATTTTGTGTACTTTTGCAGCCGTTTTTATGACAGAATAAAAGTAAAAAATCCCCAAACGCTATAAATCTATGTCAGAGTTAGTTGGACATATCTCGCAAATCATCGGACCGGTAGTCGATGTATTCTTTGATTTGAAAGGTAATGAAGAGAAAAAATTGCCTGCTATTCACGATGCACTGAGTATCGATCGCGGAAATGGCAAAGAGTTGATTGTTGAAATTCAGCAGCACATTGGTGAAAATACCGTTCGTACAGTGGCTATGGATTCAACCGACGGACTTCGTCGCGGACTGAAAGCTGTTGCTGTCGGATCACCTATCACCATGCCTGTGGGCGATCAAGTGAAAGGCCGTTTGATGAACGTAATCGGTGACTCGATTGATGGCATGAAAACCCTAACCAAAAAAGGTGCATATCCTATTCACCGCGAAGCTCCGAAATTCGATGAATTAACAACATCTACTGAGGTACTTTTTACAGGTATCAAAGTTATCGACCTTATTGAGCCTTACGCAAAAGGAGGTAAAATTGGGCTGTTCGGTGGTGCCGGTGTGGGTAAAACGGTTTTGATTCAGGAACTTATCAATAATATTGCCAAAGGTCACAACGGATTTTCGGTGTTTGCCGGAGTGGGTGAACGTACCCGTGAAGGTAATGACCTGTTGCGTGAAATGATTGAGTCGAACGTAATTCGTTACGGTGAAGAGTTCAAGAAAAGTATGGAAAAAGGCGAATGGGATTTGTCTAAAGTTGATTATGCAGAAGTTGAAAAATCGCAGGCAACGCTGGTGTTCGGACAGATGAACGAACCTCCGGGAGCACGTTCGTCGGTTGCGCTTTCGGGTCTTACAGTTGCCGAAGCATTCCGCGATGGTGACGGCTCAGGTGCCGGACGCGATATCCTCTTCTTTATCGATAATATTTTCCGTTTCACACAGGCTGGTTCTGAGGTATCGGCGCTGTTGGGTCGTATGCCTTCTGCTGTGGGTTATCAACCGACACTGGCTACTGAAATGGGTAAGATGCAGGAACGTATTACTTCTACCAAATCAGGTTCTATCACTTCAGTTCAGGCGGTTTATGTGCCAGCTGATGACTTGACCGACCCTGCTCCTGCAACAACATTCTCGCACTTAGATGCAACAACCGTATTGAGCCGTAAGATTTCCGAGTTGGGTATTTTCCCTGCTGTAGATCCACTGGATTCTACTTCACGTATCCTTGATCCGCTAATTGTGGGTGAAGATCACTATAATACTGCTCAACGAGTAAAACAAATTTTGCAACGCAATAAAGAGCTTCAGGATATTATTTCCATTCTTGGTATGGAAGAACTTTCGGAAGAAGATCGTCTGACGGTGACACGTGCCCGTAAGGTGCAGCGTTTCCTTTCGCAACCAATGTATATGGCATCGCAGTTTACCGGTCTGCCGGGTGTAATGGTATCTATTGAAGAAACTATTCGCGGATTCAAAATGATTCTGGATGGCGAAGTGGATTATCTTCCCGAAATGGCATTCCTAAGCGTGGGAACTATCGACGATGCGATTGCCAAAGGTCAGAAACTGATTGAACAGTCTAAGAAATAGAATCGCCTATTTTAAAGTTTATGGCTGATATTGAGGTTATAAAACATAAAATACATGAAATCAGAGGATTTCGTGTGATGCTTGACTTTGATTTGGCAATTTTATATGGTATTGAAAATAAAAGACTAAAAGAGCAGGTAAGAAGAAATATTGAACGGTTCCCTGCAGATTTTATGCTTGAACTTTCAAAAGAAGAGTGAAAAGAACTAGTCGCAATTTGCGACCAGATACCAATAAACCTAAAGCACAGTTACGCCACACCTTATGCTTTTACAGAACAAGGTGTTGCGATGCTTTCGGGGATTCTACGTTCAGACAAAGCAATTGAAGTTAATATTTCAATTATGCGTGCATTTGTTCAAATGAGACAATTTCTACTTCAAAACAGAGAAATTATATTTAGTATTGAGGAGTTGAGGCAAAGATTAAATCAACTGGAACAATCCGGAGAAGAAACACTTGCTGCAATAAATGATTTAAGCGAAGACAACCGTATGGAATTTGATGATATTTATATTGCATTAGCCGAAATGGCAAACAGAAAGAATGATTCAGCCAAAAGAAATCCAATTGGATTTATAAAGAATACTGAACAATGAAATTAGAAATAATCACTCCCGAACAGATTTATTTTTCAGGCGATGTTACAACGGTGACGCTGCCCGGAACAAGCGGACTTTTCACCGTATGGGAAAACCACGCACCGCTGATTTCGTCGATGGCGAAAGGAAAAATCAGTTTTGTGGATGAGAAAGATAAGCAGGAAACAGTTTTGACTGTCGACGGTGGTTTTGCCGAAATAAGCAATAATGTGGTGACTGTTTGTGTGGAGGCAGTTTAAGGTATGCAAAAACTGTCGGGGAAGTTATTGAGTTTGCTGGCGCTGGTCGAAATAGTTTTAGGCTGGGCAGGTTGGGCAATAATAAAAAGTCTATATCCACAGGAAGCTTTTAGTTGGTATCCTTATATTCCGTGTGTGTTCTTTGTGATGGGTGCCTCGATGATTTGGATTCTGGCGAAGAACTACAAAAAGGACGGTAAAAAACTGGTGAATCTATATATGATTCTCAAACTGGTGAAACTGGTTTTCGCCATGGCTTATGTGCTTGGTTTTTATTTTATTGTGAAAAATAATATACGTGTTTTCGGATTTGTATTTTCGGCATTTTATGCCACATACATTGGGTTGGAAACATTCATTTTTTATACTGTCGAGAAACAAATCAAAAAAGAAGCGTAGATGAAGCGTTTGTATAAAATATTACTTTTTGTTCTTCTGGCTTTGCCGGTTGCGGGGCTTTATGCCAACGAGCCAGAGCAGAAAAAAGAAGAGTCGAAAGAGCTGGATGTTCGTGCGTTTATTTTGGAACACATTTCGGATTCCTACGTTTGGCACATAACCAAAATTGGCGAAAACGAAATTTCCATTCCGCTTCCTGTGATGGCTTACAGTAAAACTACGGGTTGGCACGTATTTTTGTCGTCGGAGTTTCACCACTCGCCCGTTTACGAAGGATTGACCATTGCCGAAGAAGGTAAATACAAAGGAAAAATTGTAGAGAAAGATGCGAAAGGCGAAGAAGTTCGTCCGTTTGATATTTCCATTACCAAAAACGTTTTTGCGCTATTGTTCAGCAGTATATTGATGGTTGTCTGCATTATGTATGTGGCCAAATCCTACAAAAAGAATCCGCTGCAATCCAAAACAGGCTTTGCTGGCATTATGGAAATGTTTATCATGAACATCAACGATGATGTGATTAAACCCTGTATAGGTAAAGGTTACGAAAAATATGCGCCATATTTACTGACTGTGTTCTTCTTCGTTTTTACAAATAACATTCTGGGATTGATTCCGATTTTTCCCGGAGGAGCAAATGTAACCGGAAATATCGCTATTACAATGGTGTTGGCGGTTATTACCTTCCTGATTGTAAATATTGGAGGTTCAAAAGAATACTGGAAAGAAATTTTCTGGCCTGATGTGCCGCTGTGGCTGAAAGTGCCGCCTATGTTGCCGCTTATTGAGCTGGTTGGTATTTTTACAAAGCCTTTTGCGCTGATGATCCGACTTTTTGCCAACATTCTGGCAGGTCACTCCATAGTGTTGGGACTTACCTGTCTGGTGTTCGTTACCGTGAAATTAGGCGTGGGAATGAATGCAAGTATGACCGGAGTTTCCATTTTCTTCAGTGTGTTTATCGGGTTCGTGGAATTGCTGGTAGCGTATATTCAGGCTTATATTTTTACCATGTTGTCGGCCGTATTTATTGGACTGGCACGGGTTGAGCCACATCACAAACATTAAAAGTGGCCCCTAAATCCCCTAAAGGGGACTTTAAAAAAAATAAATTTAAAAGTAAGAGATAAAAATAATAATAAACTTAGTCTGAAAGCCCCCTTAGGGGTTTGGGGCTATTAAAACAAAAAAATTATGTTAATGTCAATTTTATTACAAGCTGCCGCGGGTGCAGGTTTAGCAAAATTAGGTGCAGGTCTTGGAGCAGGTCTTGCTGCAATTGGTGCAGGTATGGGTATTGGTCGTATCGGTGGTTCAGCCATGGAAGGTATTGCCCGTCAACCTGAAGCAGGTGGCGACATTCGTATGGCCATGATTATTGCTGCTGCTCTTGTGGATGCTGTAGCTCTGTTTGCTATCGTAGTTTGCGGATTTATTTTATAAGATGCCCCCTAAATCCCCCACAGGGGGACTTGGAGAAAGTGCTAGTATAAAACAATTAGCTCAATAGTCCCCCTGTGGGGGATTTAGGGGGCTTAAAATTAAAAGTATTATGGCTCTACTATTGCCCGAATCCGGATTACTTTTCTGGATGTTACTTTCGTTTGGAATTGTGGTATTCATCCTGACGAAATATGGTTTTCCTGTCATTATCAAAATGGTGGAAGAACGTAAAACGTACATCGATGAATCTTTGTTGGTTGCAAAACAAACTTACGAGCAAATGGCTGTTGTGAAAGCTCAGGGTGTGGCTATCGTCGACGAAGCCCGTCGTGAGCAGGCTACTATCCTGAAAGATGCAACTGTTACCCGCGACCTGCTTATTAAAGAAGCAAAAGAAAAAGCCGGTGTTGAAGCTGCCAAAATCATTGACGAAGCCCGTAAACAGATTCTTGCAGAGAAAGATGATGCCATTCGCGATATCCGCCGTCAGGTGGCTGCTTTGTCAATCGACATTGCCGAAAAAGTGATTCGCGGACAACTGGATAAAAAAGACGAACAGATGGTGATGATTAACCGCCTGCTCGACGAAATCAATGTTTCTAAGTCGTAGATTAGTTAATTGGTTGAATAGTAAATGATTCTTCCAATTGTAAATTGTAAATGAATAAATTGTAAATGAATACAGGACTCATACCGGTTCGTTATGCCACTGCCCTGCTGGAGTTTGCCAGCGTGAGTAAGGAACAGGATCGTGTGTACACCGAGGTGAAAGCGTTGACTAAGCATTTTAGTCAGTTTGCGGGATTGCGCACGGTACTTGATAATCCGGTGCTGGCTACTGCCGAGAAACGTAAAATCATTGTTACTGCTGCCGGTGTGAAAATCAGCAAACCTTTCGAGCGTTTCATGGACTTGATTCTGGAAAACAACCGCGAAAGTCATTTGCAGGAAATTGCCCTGAAATACATTGCATTGTATCGCAAACAAAAAAACATATTCTACGGAAAACTGACTACTGCCACTCCGGTGAATGCCGATACCGAGAAAAAGCTGATGAAACTGGTAGAGAACACCACTGGCGGAACGATAGAAATGGAAAAGGTTATCGACCCCGAAATCATTGGCGGTTTTATGTTCGAAGTAGACTTTGTGCGTTGGGATGCCAGCGTTTCAGGTCAGATCCGACGAATCAGAAACGAATATATTGAGAAAAATAAAAAAACAGTCTAAAACAATTAATAATTAAAAATTAAGAATTAATAATGCCCTGTGCAACAATGTCTTAATTATTAATTATTAATTATTAATTTAATATCATGTCTGATAATATTAAGGTAAGCGAAGTATCCGAAATACTTCGGATACAACTCGAAGGAATTGACACCGGTGTTCAGTTCGACGAAGTAGGTACCGTTCTTCAGGTAAGCGACGGTGTGGTTCGTATTTACGGACTTCGTAACGCCGAAGCAAATGAATTGCTGGAGTTCGAAAACGGTATCAAAGCCATCGTGATGAACCTCGAGGAAGATAACGTGGGTGCCGTACTTTTAGGACCAACCAGCCAGATTCGAGAAGGTTATACCGTGAAACGTACCAAACGTGTAGCTTCCATTAACGTGAGTGAAGGAATGTTGGGACGTGTTATCAATCCATTGGGTGAACCAATCGACGGCAAGGGTAAAATCAGCGGCGAAATGATTGAAATGCCTTTGGAACGTAAAGCACCCGGAGTTATCTACAGACAACCCGTAAACCAACCGCTTCAGTCGGGTTTGAAAGCTGTTGACGCCATGATTCCAATCGGACGCGGACAACGTGAGCTTATCATTGGCGACCGTCAGACCGGAAAAACCAGTGTGGCTATCGACACCATTATCAATCAACGTCAGAATTTTGAAGCAGGCGAACCTGTATATTGTATCTACGTGGCTATCGGTCAGAAAGGTTCTACTGTGGCTAATATTTACAACACACTGCTGGAACATGGCGCGATGGATTACACCGTAATCGTATCGGCTACCGCTTCCGACCCTGCAGCACTGCAATATTACGCACCATTTGCCGGTGCAACCATTGGCGAATTATTCCGCGATACCGGCCGTCACGCGTTGGTTATCTACGATGACTTGTCGAAACAGGCGGTTGCTTACCGCGAAGTATCGCTGATTCTTCGTCGTCCTTCGGGTCGTGAAGCATATCCCGGTGATATTTTCTACCTGCACTCACGTCTGCTCGAACGTGCTGCCCGCATCATTTCGCAACAGGAAGTGGCTGAGCAAATGAACGACCTGCCCGAAAGTCTGAAAGGAAAAGTAAAAGGCGGCGGTTCACTTACAGCATTACCTATTATCGAAACACAGGCCGGCGACGTGTCAGCTTATATTCCTACCAACGTAATTTCGATTACCGACGGTCAGATTTTCCTCGAAACCGACTTGTTCAACCAGGGTATCCGTCCGGCTATCAACGTGGGTATTTCCGTATCGCGTGTGGGTGGAAACGCTCAGATTAAGGCGATGAAGAAAGTGGCAGGAACACTGAAAATCGATCAGGCACAATTCCGCGAACTGGAAGCGTTCACCAAGTTTGGTGGCGATATGGATCCTGTAACGGCTATGACCATTGATAAAGGTCAGAAAAACACCCGCTTACTCGTTCAAGCTTTGCACGAACCAATGTCGGTTGAAAAACAGGTGGCTATTCTGTATTGCGGTACACACGGTTTATTGTCGTCCGTGCCATTGAATAAGGTTGCTGATTTCCAGAAAGATTTTCTGATGGTACTCGAATTATCGCATCAGGCTGATGTGCTGGACGTTATCAAATCCGGAAATATCAACGACGATGTAACCGCCATTATCGAAAAAGTGGCGAACGAAGTAGCGAAGAGAGTGAACAGCTAGCAGAAAGCGACCCCTAAATCCCCTAAAGGGGACTTCAGGAGTGGTTTGCGAGAATAAATAAATTAAATTAAGAGACTAAAGTAACTATACATCCCTGCAATTTATCCCGATTATTATCGGGAGGGGCATGGGGCAGATTGTTTCTTGATAGTTCTAAGTTTTCAATTGTAAATCGTAAATGAATAAATCGTAAATTGATTTATGTCTTCATTAAAGGAAATAAAATCGCGCATACAGTCGGTAAAGTCGACTCAGAAGATCACATCTGCTATGAAGATGGTATCGTCGGCAAAATTGCGTAAAGCGCAGCGAACCATCGAGAACTTTTTCCCGTATGAGCAAAAACTTACAGGATTGCTGAACAATTTTTTGAGTGCCGAGGACAATGCTTCGTCGGTTTTCTCCGAAGTGCGAGAAGTAAAACGTGTGGCAGTGGTGGTTTTCTCGTCAAATTCAAGTTTGTGCGGTGCATTCAATACCAATGTATCGAAGCAATTGACGCTGACGCTCGAAAAATACCAAAAACTCGGACGTGAGCATATTCTTATTTTCCCGGTGGGAAAGAAGATAGCCAAAGCCTGCCGTAAACACGGTTTTGAGCCTGAAGGAAATTTTGAAGGCATGGCTGATAAACCAAGTTACAACGCAACGCTCGAACTCAGCGATCAGCTTATTCAGTTATTCAGAGACAAACACATCGACAAGGTAGAAATTATCTATCACCATTTTATAAGCAAAAGCAATCAAAAACTTACTACCGAAACTTTCCTTCCTATTCAGCTTACCAAAGCTGCCAAAGGAACGGTGGCACACGATTACATTGTAGAGCCTGAACGCCCGACGCTGATGAATGAATTGATTCCGAAAGTGTTGCGGTTGAAAGTTTACACCGCGTTGCTCGATTCCTGCGCATCAGAACATGCTGCGCGTACCATTGCCATGCAAACTGCTACAGATAATGCTACTGATTTATTGCAAGAACTATCGCTGCAATACAACAAATCTCGCCAACAGGCCATTACCAACGAATTGCTCGACATTATCGGAGGTTCATTCGGACAAAATTAATTAGTTCAACTTTTTAATTCTACAAATAATGCCGCTAAATAAGCGGCATTATTTTTTATACAAAATACTGAAATACAACATGTTACAATTTAATACTATATTAAAATCATAGGCATACTGTAGTAATAAGTAGAAGATATTTCATAGAAATTTTCTTCTACTGTTCAAATTAACGCTCCATAAGTGGTTTTTAACTCCTTAGTACATGTTTTGTAGTTTGTCATGGTTAAATGATGTATATTTTATTGTTTCAAAGTATAATATGTGTTAATACTTTCTCGTTATGAATTCCTCAGAGATTTAAGCATTTTATTCTTTGTAAATCATTAACTTATTCGGAAATATCTGTTCTTGTCATATTTTTTTTTAATTGCTTTAGTCCGCATTTAATATTTACTACAAATTTCAATTTCCACTTTTACTTTACTTGTAAATTTCCACTGTTGGTTTAATCTTTTGTTCATTTTTGAATAACCTGAATTAAAATCACGCAAAGTAAATTAAATAAATTACTACAGAACATAAAATGAAATACCACATGTATCTGTATATCAGCGTAATAATAAACTTAGCTTATCTTTGTAATGTCGAAATCAACAATTGATTACACGACATAACATATAAATCATTTACAATAAATAATCACCTTTAAAATTTTACGATTATGAAAACAATTACAAACAAAATCCGACCAGTACTTGTAATTCTAACATTAATGTTATTATCGTTACAAGCTTTTTCTCAGAATTATCCAGCAGTACGAATTGACGTAGTTGGAGCTACAAGTTCAGACCAAATGTGGGTTTTTCAGGTACCCGGAACAACACGAGGTTTTGACAATGGCTGGGATGGTTACAAAATGACCGGAACAGTTGCAATGCAAATTTATGCTGCCGAAGCAGCAGGCAATTTTCAGGTTGATGGAGTGCCTGATATGAACAATACTTATATTGCTTTTCAAGCAGGCTCTGATACTCAATACACTATGACCTTTGTAAATCAGTACCTCTCAACAGTTTTTACAGGTTTATCACTTGTTGACTCTGTAGATAATAAAACGGTAGATATTTTCACAAGCGGAAGTACTTATACTTTCACAGCTACCAATACAACAGCCATTAGACGGTTTAAATTAGTAACCAAAGTAACTATTCCTCCAACAACCACAACTTCTGTAAGTTCCTTATCAGGTTTTACATACGTACAGGGTTCAGGTCCATCGTCTGAAAAAGTAGTTACGGTTTCGGGAGCTAATTTGACAGGTAATTTAGCAGTAACTCCGCCTACCAATTACGAAATATCGTTGACTTCAGGTACCGGCTATACATCTTCAGCTATTTCTATTGCACCAACAAGCGGAACTGTAGCTATAACTAACATTTATGTTCGTTTAAAATCAGGCTTAACCGCAAATACATATTCCGAAAATATGACAGTTACCGCAGCCAATGTTGCAGCTCAAACTGTTGCACTCAGCGGAAGTGTTACAGCTGCACCGATAGTTCATAAAATTACTATTACAAACTCGGCTAAAACAGTAACAGTTAAGAATGCAAATACGATAAAAGGCACATTGACTATCTACCTTGCTTCTACCGGTGTTTTACAAAAAACATATAGTTTCAATGCAAATTCAACCACTTCTTTCAATACAGGATTAAAGGCAGGAACCTATATTGTTAAGGGTGTAGCCGGATCAGATACAGTATCAGTTACAATTGTAATATAGATTTGATTAGGTAGTGTGTTGTTTACGTTTGAGTATTATTAGTTGTTTTGTTCATAAGAAGAGTGTCTGCAAAGGCACTCTTCTTTATTTTAGTTTTTCAGCCGTTGAGTAATTTAGAAACTAAATTCTGTCAGAAGATTGATTTATTGCATTATACCACCTTTTCCGGTGACAAAAAATTGATTTTCCCTGATTGCTTAAAGCTTATTGGAAAGTTTATTTTATCGTTATAGTATAAAGGGTGTCAGCAACGACGCCCTTTTTTTCTGTTATTTCTTTCCGAAAAATATAATTATGAATTCTAAACAAAATTATATTTTAAAACGTTATTTTTTAAAACCTTCGCTAATGCCCGTAAATACAGCAAATATTCATGAAAACAATGAATATTTATTTACTGAAAATTCAAAACCCTATTGCATATTCAGATACTAATTTTTATCTTTGTCATCCCTTATTGGTATGAAAATGCCATTTTTATGTAGAAATGTAATGCTTTTGTAATGCATTTCAGGCTCAGGAAACAAGGAATAGGCTTATCTTTGCAAAATAGAATCAATAATTTATTATAATATTTAAAAAAACGAACAACATGAGAAAAACTACTTTTTTCAAAACATTAATTCTCGCCTTTGCGATACTGGTGGGAAGTGCAAATGCCTCGGGGGCGGTAATAACAAATCCCCTTACTCCAAATCCTTATTTGATGTCAAGTGGAGATTATTCCGAAACATTTACAAATATCGCAAATACAACAAACTGGCCAAATAATTTTGGCGGTACAGATTGTACAGAATGGACAGCTGTTGCTGCTAATGCAACTGGAACAATACCAGACGGCAAGAAAACAACTGCTACATCAACAGCTTTCACAACTACCACTACAGGAGGCGTTCAAAGAGGAACAACAAATTTAGTTCTATTATCAACAGGTTCAACAGATAATACTAGTGCAGTTGCTGTTGATTTATATCTTAATTTTACCGGGAGGAATGCAGGTGTCTTAAGTTTTGATTGGGCTCAAGTATCTAATAGCACTGGTGATAGAAAAGCTTCACTTAAAATATACACTTCAACAGATGGAATTACTTTTACTGAATTAACTGGAGCGGCTGTACTAAATGTAACAAATAACGTGGCAAGCAATGGGACGATAAGTAGTATTACTTTGCCTGCTTCGTTTAATAATGCAGCTTCTGCTGTAATTCGTTTTTATGAGTATAATGCTACTGGTGGAACAACAGGAAGTCGTGCAAAAATTAGCATTGATAATGTTGCAGTTACATCTACATCGGCTGCTGCTACTCCCCCTGTTGTTTCAGCTGCATCTCCAACAGGAACTGTAGGAACAGCTTTTTCGTATAATATCTCAGCAACAAATACACCAACAAGTTATGCCCTTGCAAATTCAACTATTTTACCGGCAGGATTATCGTTGAATACTACAACGGGTGCAATTACCGGAACTCCAACAGCTGCTGGTCCATTTTCAACCGATGTAACTGCGACAAATGCTGCCGGTACAAGTGCTTCAGCCACATTGAGTTTCACCATTGCCAAAGCCAGTCAAACCATAACTTTTGGTGCTTTGGCAGCAAAATTGAATTCTGATGCTGATTTTAGTTTAACAGCTACTGCCAGTTCAGGCTTAACTGTAAGCTATTCAAGTTCTAACACAGCTGTGGCTACAGTTTCTGGTTCTACAGTTCATATTGTCGGGGTAGGAACTACAACTATAACTGCATTGCAAGCAGGCAATACAAATTATACTGCTGCTACATCAGTTGATCAGGTTCTGACAGTAAATCAATCATTAACTCCTCAAACAATTACGTTTGGCGCATTAAGTTCAGTGACTTATGGGGGTATTGCTTTTGATTTGACTGCAACAGCAAGTTCTACTTTGCCAGTAACTTATGCTAGTTCTAATACAGCTGTGGCTACAGTAAGTGGTTCAACAGTTACAATTATAGGTGCTGGTTCAACCAATATCACCGCTTCACAGGCTGGTAACGGATCTTTTAATCCTGCTGCTGATGTTATTCAGGCGTTGACAGTAAATGCAAAAGCATTAACTTTACCCGATGCAGCAGCTACTTCAAAAACTTATGATGGCACAAATGCAGCTGTTATTACCGGAACATTGACAGGTATAATAAATTCAGATAATGTTACACTTACAGGTACAGGTACTTTTGCCGATGTAAATGTTGCCGACGGAATAGCAGTAACTTCAACCAGCACATTAGGTGGAACAAAAGCAGCAAACTATACGCTGACACAGCCTACTGGCTTGACAGCTAGTATTACTAAAGCAAACCAAACAATTATATTGGCTGCGACTGCTTCAAAAAACGTAGGAGACGCTGATTATTCCTTGGCTGCGACATCTGCGACTTCTGCTACTAATACATTGAGCTATGCAAGTTCAAACACTGCAGTTGCTACAATCAATGCGACCACAGGTTTAGTTCATGTTGTAGCTGAAGGAACAACAACTCTGACTGTTTCACAGGTTGCAAGTGCTAATTATAACGCTGCCACTGATGCATCACAGACTTTAACTGTAAGTGTTGCTCCGCAAACTTTGGGTGCATGGAATTTTACATCAGGAACAGCTACTCCAAGCTCTGTAACTACTAATGTTACAATAAGTGATTTAACACAGGGAAATAACAACGGGACAACAACAATGATTTCATCTACTAGCGTGAGTTCGGGTTATACTGGTGCATCAGGTACAAATAATGCTTGTGCTGCATCTAAAACAGGTGTTTTAAACACTGCTGCAAGCGGAAGTGCTTACTTCGAATTCACAGTTACGCCCGCTGCCAAATCAACTTACATATTAACTGGAATATCTTTTGGTTCCCGCTCAACAACTACAGGACCATTAAGTTTCACATTGAGAAGTAGTGCTGATTCTTATGCTTCTGACTTAACAACCGGCACATTAACTAATACTTCATCATGGGCATTACAATCAAAAACAGGTATTAGTTCGTCTGCTTCATCAGCAATTACTTACAGAATTTACGGTTATAATGGAACTGGTAGTGCTTCTGCTAACACAGCCAACTGGAGAATTGACGACCTTACTCTTTTTGGTTCAGTTTCAGTCGCAACCCCAACAATTACTGTTACAGAAGTTCTTATTCCAATTTTGACAATTGCTGTTCCTAGTAGTATTATTAATGTTAGTGGTACTAATCTTACAGATAATATCTCATTGGCAATCAGTGGTGCAAATGCAAATTTGTTTGATGTAAATCCCAAGATTCTAACTCAATCTAATGGTACAGTTACAAATACTGCTGTAACAATTTCTTATGTGAACGGTGGTTCAAATGCTGATACAGCAATATTGACAATAAGTAGCCCAGGGGCAACTTCGGTTACTTTCCAGCTTAATGCCGGAATTTGGACAGCATTAAATAATGTATATGAAAATCTCTCAGTTTCTGCCTCCGATGGCGTTATACGCTTTACTGCCATAGCCGGCCAAGTAATGGAATTGTATAATGCAGTAGGACAGAAACTGCTTGTAAAACAAACCATAAGTGGTATGAACACTATTCCGGTTGCTGCCAAAGGACTGGTTATCGTAAAAGTGGGCAATCAGATAGCTAAAGTGGTTTTATAAATCTAAAAAGTGCAGGAGGTGATTTTGAATCACCCCAAAAATAAAAAAGGATGCTGATAACAGCATCCTTTTTTTATTTTTTCATATAATTTTCATTAACTTGAACTTGCTTGCTGAAAAAGGGAATTCTTAGAACTTTTAATCAGCTGCTAAACCGTGAAAGTTATTGATATAATTTTATATATTCATTTCAACTATGAACTTATTTTTAAAAACTGTTGCAATTGTAAATTCTAATTTCTATCTTTGTCGTCTTATTTTTGTATTAAAATGACATATTTATATCGAAAATGCTGAGATTTTTTCAATAAACAGGGCAATAAACTTATAAAAAATTAAAAGGTTATACACATGAGAAAACCTATATTTTTCAAATCGATTCTTTTTGCCTTAGTGATAATGGTGGGAAGTGTAAGTGCGTGGGGACAAACTACTATATTTTCTGAAAATATTGGAGTACCTACAGGAACAACTACTATAGCATCTTATAATGGATGGCAAAATAATGGCTTGTTAACCTTTTCCAATGGATCTCAAACTAATTCAGCAGATATTAGAATTTCAAGTCCATCATCAGGTTATACTGGTGCTTCAGCTGGAGGTAATGTTTATTTTACTTCAACAAACAATTCTTATGGATTTTCAATTGAAGGTATTAATGCATCAAGTTATTCAAATCTCACACTCTCCTATGCTTATAGGAAGGAGATTGCAACAGCATTTGCAACACTATCAATTGATTATTATAATGGAACTGCATGGGTAACAATTGCAAATACTTCAAGTACGTTATTTAATGAGTCAGCCACAGCTGCGGTTGGTTGGTACACTGCAAAATCATTGATTATTCCTAGTGGAGGACAAACTAATAGTCTGAAAATCAGGTTTGTAAAGTCAGGGTCAAATGCAATTAGAGTTGATGATATTAAGTTAGTTGGAGTAATATCTTCTTTGATAGCACCAACTCTTACTGCTGATGCAACCGCCAACACAGTTGATAACAATATTGATGTCACTTTTACAGACGATGCTATCTGGCGTGCAGCTATTACCGCTGTAAAAGTAGGTGGGACAGCACTTAGCGCTTCAGATTATAGTATTACCGCTGGTAATATTCAGTTGAAACCATCTGTTGGTAATTCACTTTTAACCACATCCGGCTCAAAAACAATCAGTGTTGTAGCAACAGATTATGCTGATGCAACAGTGTCGCAAATTATCGGTGCAGGCGCTGCTACTAAACTAGGGATTAAAACCCAACCTAAAGCACCAGCAATAAATGGTAGTGCATTAGCAACACAACCATCTGTTTATATTCAGGATCAATATGGAAATACAACAACAAGTACAACTTCGGTAACAGCTGAAGTTAGTGCTGGTATCTGGACATTGGGAGGTACTACTACTGTTACTTCATTAGCTGGTACAACTACATTTACTGGTTTGATAGCTACAAGTGCTACAGCAGTAGTTGGTGCTAGTATTGCATTTTCTTCTGCTGGTTTAATTGGTGTTACATCAGGAACATTTGACATCCCTACACCTCCAACTGCACCATTAGCACCAACTATTACTGCCATAACTCCAGGCAGTGCATCACTTAGCGTTGCTTTTACTGCAGGTGGAAATGGTGGTTCAGCAATTACAACTTATAAATATTCAACCGATGGTGGTTTGACATTTAGAATACGCGCTTCGGGTACAACCTCATCACCAATCTCAATATCTACCTTATCTTCGGATGGCACTACACCAATGGTTAATGGTTCTACTTATCAAGTTCAAATTAAAGCAGTTAATGCAAAAGGTGATGGATTGGCAACTGCTAGTACTGCAGGAACTCCGGCATTACAATATTGTACACCTACCACTTCAACAACAACTGATGGTATTACAAATGTAACTTTTAACACAATCAATAAAACTACAACTGGATTAGGTGGTGTACAGGATTATTCGGCTATTTCAACAACAGTGACTCAAGGAACTGCTTATGCTTTAAGTGTTTCTGTAAATACTGGTGGCAATTATTCAAATAGTCAAAAAGTTTGGATTGATTGGAATCAAGACGGTTCGTTTAATACAACAGCTGGAAGTGCTGGTGGCTTAGGAGAAGAATATATATTAGGGACTGCTAAGAATGTTACCAGTGGGATAAGTAGTCTTTGTCCATTAAGCATCACTATTCCTTCAGGGGCTTCTTTAGGTACAACTCGAATGCGTGTATCTTCAAAATATAATGCGTATACAACATCTTGTGCAACAAGTATTGATGGTGAATTTGAAGATTATTCTTTAATTGTTATTTCAAGTTCTCCAGTACCAACTCTTACTGCGGATGCAACTTCCAACACAGTAGATAATAATATTGATATCACTTTTATAGATGATGCTATCTGGCGTGCAGCTATTACCGCTGTAAAAGTAGGAGGAACAGCACTCAGCGCTTCAGATTATAGTATTACCGCTGGTAACATTCAGTTGAAACCATCTGTTGGTAATTCACTTTTAACCACAGCCGGCTCAAAAACAATAACCGTTACTGCCACCGGATATGGAGATGCCACAGTTACTCAGGTTATAAATGCCGGAGTAGCTACTGCTAATTCTACAGTTTCTATTAGTCCGGCTTTAGCTTCAAATAGTACCACAACTGTAACCCTTACAGCCAAAGACCAATACAATAATCCGGTTTCGGGATATGCGTTTAAATATGATGCCACTATAACAAATAACGATGCAACCACTGCTGAGACATACACAATAAATGGAAGTGCCAAAACAACTTCAGTAACCGGTGAAAGTATAGTTGCAATAACTAATGCAAGCGGTGTAGCCACATTCACTGTAGCACTTCCGGCAACAATCGATGCACAGGATGGAATCAGTATACAGGTAAAATTAAATGACGGTACTTCCAATGTCGGATCAGCATTTTCATTTACTCAATTACTGCCTCAAACCATTACTTTTGGATCATTAAGTGCAGTAACTTATGGTGATGCAAGTTTTGATTTAACGGCAACTGCAAGTTCTTCTTTGTCGGTGACTTATGTAAGTTCAAATACTGCAGTGGCTACAGTAAATGGTTCAACGGTGACTATTATAGGAGCAGGAACAGCTAATATTACAGCATCACAAGCAGGTAACTTAACCTATGATAAAGCACCAAATGTATTACGTGCTTTAACTGTAAATTCTAAAACATTAACTCTACCCGATGCAGCAGCTACATCAAAAGTATATGATGGAACTAATACGGCAGTGATAACCGGCACACTAACCGGAATAATTAACTCTGATAATGTCACACTAACAGGTACAGGATCGTTTGCAGATGTAAATGTGTCCGACGGAATAGCTGTAACTTCTACCAGCACGCTCGGTGGAACAAAAGTTGCAAATTATATACTGATACAACCAACAGGACTAACAGCAAATATCACCAAAGCAAATCAGTCAATTACTTTTCCAGCTTTAGTTGCTAAAACAACTACTGATGCTGATTACAGCCCGGGGGCAACTTCAGCTTCATCAGCTGTAAATCCGATAACTTACATCAGTTCTAATACAGCTGTTGCAACTATCGTTTCGGGAAATATCCACATTGTAGGTGCAGGTACAACCAATATCACTGCTTCACAAGCTGCCAGTTCAAACTACAATGCAGCTACTGATGTAAGTCAGTCACTCACAGTAACTGCCATTCCAGTTCCAAATGTGATTATATCTCAGGTGTATGGAGGTGGTGGTGGTACCGGAGCTACATATACCAACGACTTTGTTGAATTATATAATACAACCGACCAGGATATTGATATAACAGACTGGAGCATACAATATTATAGTGCTACTGGGACTGCAGCAAGTGTTTTTGTATTTCCAGCAAGTACTACTATCAAAAAATATTGTCATTATTTAATTCAATGTGCAGGTGGGAATGTAGGTTCAACTTTACAAGCACCTGATGCTTCAACAACTTTAATTGCGATGAGTGCATCCTCTGGAAAAGTGGTTTTATATAATAAAAGTACAGCACAAACTCTGGCAGATGCTACTAATTTAACTTCAGTAACAGGAAATGCTGCTTATGTTGATTATGTACCTTATGGTGCAACTTCAACTCCTGTGTTTGGAAGTTCTACTGTTAATCTAACTGCAACTACATCTGCAATTCGCAAGTATTCCGGAGGTTTTGTTTATACATTGAATATTGGAAATGACTTTGAGGTTACAACACCTTTTCCAAGAAATTCAGATTTCACAACACAAGTTGTTTTACCTGTTACAAATCTCTCTGTTTCTGCCTCCGATGGCGTTATACGTATTACAGCCGAAGCCGGCAAAATAATAGAATTGTATAATGCAGTAGGACAGAAATTGCTTGCAAAACAAACCATAAGTGGGTTGAATAGTATTCCGGTTGCTGACAAAGGACTGGTTATAGTTAAAATAGGCAATCAGATAGCTAAAGTGGTTTTATAAATCTAAAAAGTGCAGGAGGTGATTTTTGAGAATCCCTCTGATAAAAAAAGGATGCTGATAACAGCATCCTTTTTTGTTTTTTAGATTATGAGATTTGTCTTGATATACCAACGGAGTGGCTTTGAGCCACCCAGTTGGTTATAAATTTGTTTAAGGAAAAATTATCCCACAATCTTCCGGAACAGATTTTTCATATTCACTGCATCGCCTATAATTTTTTGTAAATCAACAATGGGAACACGTTCCTGCAACATTGAGTCGCGATGACGGATGGTTACGCAGTTGTCTTCCATTGTCTGGTGATCTACGGTAATACAGAATGGAGTTCCTACGGCATCCTGACGGCGGTAACGTTTTCCGATGGAATCTTTTTCGTCATAACCGCATTTGAAATCAAACTTCAGATTGTCCATTATTTCACGTGCTTTTTCGGGCAGACCATCTTTCTTTACCAACGGCAAAATAGCTGCTTTTACCGGAGCAAGCACCGGAGGCAATGTAAGCACCACACGGGTATCGCCACCTTCTAGCGCTTCTTCTTTGTACGAAGCTGCCATGATTGACAGAAAGGTACGATCCACGCCGATGGAAGTCTCGATAACGTAAGGAACGTAAGACTGATTCAGTTCGGGATCGAAATATTTAATGTTTTTGCCTGAGAATTTTTCGTGGCTGCTCAGGTCGAAATCGGTGCGGGAGTGAATTCCTTCCACTTCCTTGAAACCAAACGGCATTTCGAATTCAATATCGGTAGCGGCATTGGCATAATGAGCCAACTTGTCGTGGTCGTGGAAGCGGTATTTTTGGTCACCAAGACCCAGTGCTTTGTGCCATTTCAGGCGGAATTCTTTCCAGTGTTCAAACCATTTCATTTCCTCACCCGGGCGAACAAAGAACTGCATTTCCATTTGTTCAAATTCGCGCATACGGAAAATAAATTGACGTGCCACAATTTCGTTGCGGAATGCTTTACCAATTTGGCAAATTCCAAATGGAATCTTCATGCGACCGGTTTTCTGCACGTTCAGGAAGTTTACGAAAATACCCTGAGCTGTTTCGGGACGAAGGTAAATTTTCAAAGCACCATCGGCTGTTGAACCCATGTCGGTTGAGAACATCAGGTTGAACTGACGAACATCAGTCCAGTTTCGTGTTCCGCTAATGGGACAAACCACTTCATAATCTTCAATAATGGCTTTCAGTTCGGCTAAATCCGAATCGTTCAATGCTTTTACAAAACGGGCATGAATCTCATTGCGTTTGGCCTGATTTTCGAGCACACGTTCGTTGGTGGAGCGGAAAACGGCTTCGTCAAAGCTTTCGCCGAAACGTTTGGCTGCTTTTTCCACTTCCTTATTCATTTTGTCGTCGTATTTGGCGAGCAAATCTTCAATCAGCACATCGGCACGGTAGCGTTTTTTGCTGTCCTTGTTGTCAATCAAGGGGTCGTTGAATGCATCCACGTGTCCCGAAGCTTTCCAGGTGGTTGGGTGCATAAAAATGGCGGCATCAATCCCCACCACATTCTCGTTGAGCAGCACCATGCTGTCCCACCAGTATTTTTTGATGTTATTTTTAAGTTCAACACCATTCTGACCGTAGTCGTAAACGGCACCCAGTCCGTCATAAATTTCGCTCGAAGGGAACACAAAACCGTATTCCTTACAGTGAGCAATCAGTTTTTTAAAAACATCTTCTTGTGAAGCCATAATATTTGGTATGAATTGCGAGTTACAAGTTGTAAGAATATAAAAAGACAGATTTCAATCAAAATTGTACTGAAAAATGAGGTGCAAAGTTACTATTTTTTTTGTATTTTTGTCGATTGAATTTGAAAAAGAAGCCCCCTAAATCCCCCAATAGGGGACTTAAAGTGTGAGTAGTTGAATAATTTACAGCCTTTTACTTAATATTTTAATTAAATTATGTCTTTCACTCCACTTTAGGGGCTGGGGCTAATATATATACTTTCCATGAGCACAGACGAAATTATTGAAGCGGAAAACGAAGAGAACGAAACCACTGGCGCAGCCGATGAAATCGTTGTTGAGGCTGAATCTGCTGCGCATTCAACTTATAAAGTACCCAAAATTTCGGACGATGCGGTGAAGCATCACCTCTCGGGTATGTATCAGAACTGGTTTTTGGATTATGCATCGTACGTAATTTTGGAACGTGCCGTGCCTGATATTTACGATGGTTTGAAACCTGTACAGCGTCGTATTCTGCACTCAATGAAGCGGTTGGACGATGGTCGATACAATAAAGTGGCAAACATTGTGGGTCACACCATGCAGTTTCACCCTCACGGTGATGCGTCTATTGGCGATGCGTTGGTGCAGCTCGGGCAAAAAGATTTGCTAATCGACTGTCAGGGAAACTGGGGAAATATACTTACCGGCGACGGTGCAGCAGCTCCACGTTACATCGAAGCACGTCTGTCGAAATTCGCTCTCGAAACTGTTTTCAACCCAAAAACTACCGAATGGCGCTCGTCCTACGATGGTCGAAACAAAGAACCGGTTGCATTGCCGGTAAAATTCCCCTTGCTGTTGGCTCAGGGTGTGGAAGGTATTGCTGTGGGGCTGAATTCCAAAATTTTGCCTCACAATTTCAACGAATTGCTTGATGCTTGTGTGGCTTATTTGCGCGACGAAGAATTTGTGCTGTTTCCCGATTTCCAAACGGGCGGCTCGATTGACGTGGCCCGTTACAACGATGGTGAGCGTGGAGGAGCAGTAAAAATCCGTGCCAAAATTGGAAAAGTTGACAATAAAACACTGGCCATTACTGAGATTCCTTATGGCTCAAACACCTCCAAGCTAATTGAATCCATAATAAAAGCCAGCGATAAAGGAAAAATAAAAATCCGAAAGGTTGATGACAATACCTCCGCTACGGTTGAAATTCTGGTACATTTACTGCCAGGCTCGTCATCCGACAAAACCATTGATGCACTTTACGCTTTTACCGATTGCGAATTGAGTATTTCGCCAAACTGCTGCGTCATTCACGACAATAAGCCACGTTTTTGTGGTGTTAGTGAGATGTTACGCATCAGTTGCGACCATACCAAAGACTTGCTGAAGGCTGAACTCGAAATACAAAAAGCCGAATTGCTGGAACAACTATTTTTCACATCGCTGGAAAAAATATTCATCGAAAACCGCATTTATAAAGATAAAGGATTCGAGGACAGTAACTCGCAGGATGCTGCAATTGCCTATATTGACAAACGATTAGAACCATTCAAAAAGGATTTTATTCGCGAAATTGTGCGCGAAGACTTTTTAAAACTGCTCGAAATCAAAATGATGCGTATCACCAAATTTGATACTGACAAAGCCAATGATACGCTGATAGCTATACAAAAGAAAATTGACGAAATCGACCATCATCTGGCTCATTTGGTGGATTATACCATTGCCTGGTACGAGGGGCTTAAAGCTAAATACGGCAAAGATTTTCCGCGCCGCACCGAGATTCGTAACTTTGAAACCATCGTGGCGGCTAAAGTAGTGGAAGCCAACGAGAAACTCTATGTAAATTACGAGGAGGGATTTATTGGAACGTCGCTTCGCAAAGATGAGTTTGTGTGCAATTGTTCTGATATTGACGACATTATCCTTTTCTTTAAAGACGGAAAGTACAAGATTGTGAAAGTGGCCGACAAGTTGTTTGTAGGGAAAAATATTTTGCATTTGGATGTTTTCAAAAAGAACGACAAACGCACTGTTTACAACACAGTGTACCGAGATGGGAAAATCGGTCCGTATTATATCAAACGTTTTGCTGTAAACGGAATTACGCGCGATAAGGAATATGATGTTACGCAGGGAACAGCCGGTTCAAAAGTAATTTATTTCACGTCAAACCCGAATGCAGAAGCTGAAATTATACGCATTACCCTGAAACCCAAACCACGTCTTTTCAAGCTTGTTTTTGAGAAAGATTTCAGCGATATCGCTATCAAAGGCCGTCAGTCGTTGGGAAATCTGCTCACCAAGAACGATGTACAAAAAATTGCCCTGAAAACTAAAGGCGGTTCTACGCTGGGTGGTCGTCAGGTTTGGTTCGACCGCGATGTGTTGCGTCTGAACTATGATAACCGAGGTGAATATTTGGGCGAGTATCTGAGTGAAGATTCAATTTTGGTAGTGTCAAGCAAAGGTACGTTCTACACCAGTAATTTTGACCTAAACAATCACTATGATAAGGATATTCTCGTAATTGAAAAATTTGATTCTAATAAAGTTTGGACAGTTGCTTTGTGGGATGCCGAACAGAAATTCTATTACCTGAAGCGTTTCCAACTTGAATCTACATCCAAACCTCAGAACTTTTTGGGCGATAATCATGAATCCCGAATGTTATTGATGTCTGATGTTGATTATCCGCGATACGAAGTGATTATGGGAGGTAATGATGCCTACCGAGAAACATTGGTGGTAGATGCTGATGAATTTATCGGCGTGAAAAGTTATAAAGCCAAAGGCAAGCGTCTGACTACTTTCGAAGTTGCAACTATCAACGAACTTGAACCGGTCAGATTTAAGCCTGTGGAAGAACTAAAAATGCCGGAAGTTGAAGATGTTGAGGAAGATAATGTGGACGAGTCGGATGCTGAAGAGATTCAAAATGAAACGGAAGTTGAAGTAACTGGAACTGAACCGAAACTGGTAAAAAAAGCTGAACCGAAAGCCAAACCTGAAACAAAGGCCAAACCTGAAGTAACTTCCAAAACTGAAATAATTACTCCTGAAGCGCAAAAGGTAACCTTTATTGTCAACGGAATGGTGGTAGAAACAACTGAAAGTGAGCCGAATGCTGAAAATGGTGAAATGGAAAAATCAGAAAAGATAATTCCCCAAACCCCCAAATCGAAAACACCTGCATCAGCAAAGTCGAAAACTAAAAAGAAGATAATGCCCGACAATACAGAAGATATTTATCGAACCAAAGAAGATGAAGATGGACAGCTAACCCTGTTTTAAAAATTTACACTGAATTGACGGGGTGACTTCAAGTCACCCCGTCAATCATATAAAACCTGCTAAATTTTCAAAGGCAAAAACTGATTAAAGAATTTTTTCTGTAATTTTGCGACGCTTTTCAGCAATCGTACATTGTAAATCTCAAAATTGTAAATTAAAATATGGCAAAAGAATTTAAGTATCAGGAACCGTTTCCGGTAGGGAAAGATAAAACTGAATACTACCTCCTCACAAAAGATTATGTCTCAGTTTCGGAGTTTAACGGACAGGAAATTTTGAAAGTTGAACCTGAAGGACTCACCAAACTCGCCCGTACAGCCATGCGCGATTGTTCGTTCCTGCTTCGTCCGGAACATCAACGTCAGGTGGCAGCTATTCTGGCTGACCCTGATGCCAGTGAAAATGACAAATACGTGGCTCTGACCATGCTTCGTAATGCCGAAATAGCTGCTAAAGGCATTTTACCTTTCTGTCAGGATACCGGAACGGCTACTGTTTACGCAAAAAAAGGAAACAACGTGTGGACAGACGGAACCGACGAGGAAGCTTTGTCGAAAGGAATCTACGAAACCTATACCGAAGAAAATCTGCGCTATTCACAAAATGCTGCATTGAACATGTACGACGAGGTGAATACAGGCACGAATCTTCCGGCTCAGATTGATCTGGTGGCAAGTCACGGAAACGAATATAAATTCCTTTTTATCGCCAAAGGTGGTGGCTCGGCCAATAAATCTTATTTGTTTCAGGAAACAAAAGCGTTATTGAATCCGGCTTCGTTGGAGAAATTCCTCACCGAGAAAATGAAAACGCTCGGAACGGCAGCTTGTCCGCCTTACCACATTGCGTTTGTAATTGGCGGAACATCGGCCGATGCGTGTATGAAAACTGTGAAACTGGCTTCAACAAAGTATTACGATGAACTTCCAACCGAAGGAAATGAACTTGGACAGGCTTTCCGCGATGTGGAAATGGAACAGAAAATTCTGAAACAGGCTCAGGCTTCGGGATTTGGAGCGCAGTTTGGAGGTAAGTATTTTGCGCACGATATCCGTATTGTACGTTTGTCGCGCCACGGTGCTTCGTGCTTTGTGGGAATGGCTGTTTCGTGTTCAGCCGACCGCAATATAAAAGGAAAAATCAACAAAGATGGTATCTGGGTTGAGAAAATGGAAGACAATCCGGGTGCATTGATTCCGGCTGAATTGCGCAATCAGGGCGAAGGTGATGCCGTAAAAATCGACCTCAACCAACCGATGAGCGAAATTTTGTCTACGCTTTCGAAATACCCTGTATCGACACGTTTATCGTTGACGGGAACCATTGTTGTAGGTCGTGATATAGCACATGCGAAACTGAAAGAACTGATTGATGCCGGAAAACCGCTTCCGCAATACGTGAAAGACCATCCGATTTATTATGCCGGTCCCGCCAAGACTCCAAAAGGAATGGCATCGGGTTCGTTTGGACCTACCACTGCCGGTCGTATGGACTCGTATGTGGACTTGTTTCAGGAAAATGGTGGCAGCTTAATCATGATTGCCAAAGGAAACCGTACGCAGCAGGTAACCGATGCTTGTCAGAAATACGGTGGTTTCTACCTCGGTTCAATCGGTGGACCTGCAGCAATTCTGGCTGAACAGAATATAAAAAAGGTTGAATGTTTGGAATGGCCTGAACTCGGCATGGAAGCTATCTGGAAAATCGAAGTGGTTGATTTCCCGGCATTTATACTGGTTGATAACAAAGGAAATGACTTCTTCAAGCTGATTAAACCAACGATGGTTTGCTAGTTATCGCAGACCCAAAATGGCAATATACAATTAGCGGCTGTATTCATTTAATGAGTAAAGCCGCTTTTGATTTAATTGCTTCCGGACTGATTCTGAGGATTATAAATAAAATATTGATATTACCTATATTCATACATTTTGCTGCTTTTAAAAACAGTTATCCAAAAATGGGTAACTGTTTTTGTTTTCGGCAAGATATTTTTTAAGTTTTGTGAATTGTAAGACACCATTTACTGAATCATTTTTTTCCTTCTGCTTAAAGTATTTCAAAATTATCCACTTTCATTCTATTTTTGTCCACTAAAAAGACAAAAATCAGTTATATCTTTGTAAAGTGGAATTTTAGTTTGTCAAAACAATCAAATACAACCAATCAACATTCAATGAAGAATTATTTAGGGGGTTTTGTTTTTCTCTTGCTTGCAGGTTTGTATTCGGGTGTTTCTGCTCAGAATAGCCTGATAGTTAAACAAATAAACGGAAATCTGAAGGGAACTGCACTTACTTCACTGAGTAAAATCACATTTGCCGCCGGTAACATGCTTGTTCGCAAAACAGATGCAAGCATTGATAGCTACTTATTATCCGATGTCTTTAACATTACATTCGGAATTTATTCGGGTGTCACCGAAATTACAACAAATTCATCACTATTGACAGTTTTTCCAAACCCGGCAACATCATGTATTCAGTTGAAAAACCTATCTGAAATAACTGCAAATTTTATCTGTATTTACAGTCTCGATGGTAGTCGGTTAATTCAGAAATGCATGAATTCAACATCCGAACCCATTGATATTAGATGCTTAAATAAGGGAATGTACCTGTTGAGTGTCAATGGTTCCACTTTAAAATTTATCAAACAATGAAGAAGTTTAGAATAATATCAATTTTAGTTGCTCTGGGCTTACTAACATTTGTTGTTGCACAAGATAAAATGTTTGTTCACCGTACCAATGGTTCACTGCTTGGATACCTGGTTTCCCAAATCGACAGTTTGAATTTTAATAGTTCAAAAACCATTCTGAACATTATTAAAAAAGATACTTCAACCACCACTACAAGTGTTGCAATTTCCAGCATCGACAGTATTAACTTTATAAACGAAACAACTCCAACCTATACTGCACCCACTTATGCCGATGATTATTCGTCTATTTCAAGTTATGCAAACCGCCTGCGTTGGAATCTCGGTAATGTACACGATCCTACCATAGTGAAGTGTGGCGATACCTGGTACATGTATGGAACTGATGCGTCCTACGGAAATGCATTAAATGGTGTGGGACATTATCCCTATAAAACGTCCAAAGACCTTGTAAACTGGTATTATACAGGATGTGCCATGACACAAACACCGCCAATATGGATAAAAGATTCATTGAATGTTATCCGTGCACGATTGGGGTTAGCTGCTATTGCAAGTCCGAGTTACGGCTATTGGGCACCCTGTGTTCGTAAGGTGGGTAATAAATACCGAATGTACTACAGTGTTATCATTGATAATTACATTGGCAACGGATTACAGAATACAACTGCAAACTTCGATAATACCTGGAATGAACGTGCATTTATTGGAATGATGGAAAGCATTGATTTATCTACCAATAAATGGGTGGATAAAGGTTATGTTATCAGCTCAGTTTCGGACAAAACAAGTTGGGCACGTTCAAGTACATCCGACTGGAGTGCCTATTTTAAATGGAATGCCATCGATCCAACCTACATTGTAACACCCGAAGGTGACCATTGGCTTATTTACGGGTCGTGGCACAGTGGTATTCCTGAAGTAAAACTCGATTCGGCTACCGGAAAACCAACTAAACTGAACGTGCTTGCTGATTATGGAACACGCATTGCCCGCCGGATTAATAATGACAACAACCGCTGGCAGGGTGAAGAAGGACCGGAAATCATGTACAACCCCAAGACCGGATATTACTACCTGTTTCTGGCCTACGATGAATTGTCGGTAAATTACAATACTCGTGTTTGTCGTTCCAAAACCATTAATGGACCATTTTTAGGATATAATAATTCCAATATCACCTTAGGTGCCGATTGTTTCCCGGTTATTACACATCCTTATAAGTTTAATAATCATTCAGGCTGGGTTGGTTTCTCACATTGTTGCGTATTTCAGGATCCACTTACCGAACAATGGTATTACTGTTCGCAGGCACGCTTGCCCGCCAATACCAATGGAAATGCTTATAGTAATGCTATCATGATGGGACATTTGCGTAAAATGCTTTGGACCGATGATGGATGGCCGGTGGTTTTGCCCGAACGCTATGCAGCAGTTCCGCAAACCACAATATGCGACAACGACCTGATAGGATCCTGGGAAAACATAAAGTTGAGTTATGTAGCAGGCGTACAACAAACATCGACCCCACTAACACTTTCGGCAAATTATATAGCTACCGGAGCACTAACAGGTATATGGTCGTACAATGCAACTACCAAAACACTGACCATCGGCACTCAAAAGCTTAAAGTGCAACGGGAACTTGACTGGGAAGTATCGCCCCGTGTACCAACCATCGTTTATGCAGGACTGAATGCAAGTGGCATATCGTTGTGGGGTAAGAAAGTAGACTAATTTGTAAATTTCAGCAATTTGATACTCGAAGAAATCAATGTCTTTGAATGTTTTATATGTAAATTTTTCACATATATAGCATAAAAACCTGACATTCTGTTATTTTAGTTATATTAATTAAGGACAGACCTCTTTATTTACAGCTTGTAAAATGGTCGATAGTTTCTTTTAAAAACACAAAGCAAGATAGTAATCAATAAAAAACCCAAGACAATTTTGTAATCGTCTTGGGTTTTTTATTGATTCTTGGCTTTGAATCTGAAATCTATTTCTTCAATTCTTTCTTTTCCACCAGTTCCGTAAAACTCTTTGCTGCTTTGGTAAATTCCGAAGGAAGTAACACAATGGTTGTGGTATTATTGTCGATACCGATTTCCGACAGCATTTGCATGCGGCGTAATTCGAGAGCAATCGGACTACCTTCCATAACGGTTGCACCCTGAGTAAGTTTGATAGACGCTTCCAGTTCTGCTTCAGCCTTAACAATACGGGCGCGTTTTTCACGAATAGCTTCCGCTTCGCGAGCCATAGCACGTTGCATTGCTTCGGGAATTTCAACATCCTTCATTTCCACCATTTCAATTTTAATTCCCCATGGTTCGGTAACAGAATCCACGTTTTTCTGAAGTGTGGCATTGATTTGTTCCCGTTCACGAAGTACTTCGTCAAGCGAATGTTGTCCGATAATGTTACGCAAAGCCGTTACTGAAAACTGATAAACCGCTTTGTAATAATCGGCCACCTGAATAATGGCACTTTCGGGATTGGTGATTCTGAACCAAAGCACGGCGTTCACTTTAATGGTTACACTGTCCTTGGTAATGGTTTCCTGTTGTTCCAAATCAACGGTTTTGGTGCGAATATCGACCCGTTGTTGAGCATCAATAAGCGGAATAATCCAGTATAAGCCGGGACCTTTAATGGATTGAAAGCGTCCGAGACGAAAGATAATGGAGCGTTGATACTCCTGAGCAATTCTAAATCCTGAAAGCAGAATTAGAATAATGACACCGATAATAATTTCGGGAATTGGGAGAATTTCCATTTTTATAAATTTTAAAGGGTTATGAAATTTGGGTTCAAATACGCTTCAAATTTACATAAATAAATCAGCAATAATAACGTGCTTTTGAAGAATGTCTAAATTTTATTTACAAAACATGTCATTAAGGGATGTATTTTCTTATTTCACAGTTCTTTTATTATATATCCTCAAAGATTGAAATTTTTTGATTTTCTACTCTGATTTTCCGTTATTCCAATTATCTTTGCAAGTACAAAGAAGTTGAATTATGAGTACAGAAGAAATTAAATTGCAGATATTCCGTCAGGTCGATGCTCTTGATGGTTCGAAACTCAAAGAGTTTTATGGACTTATGCTCAATTTCGTTAACAGTAAAAAAGAAGATGATGCTTGGGGCGAATTAAGTGAAGCAGAACAAAAAGGAATTCACGAAGCTATTAATGAATTGAATACAGGGAAAGGAATACCGCATAAGCAGGTAATGAGTCGATTAAGGGATAAATATTTACATGTTTAAGGAAATAATCTGGTCACCGTTATCTGTTAGTGATATTGAAAACATAATTGAATATCTGAGTGAAACTTGGAATGAACAGGTTATCAATGAGTTTCTTGACGAAGTTGATTCATGTTTACAGCATATTGCTCTATATCCCAGACTATATCCGGTTATCAATAAAAAGCTGAAAGTAAGAAAGTGTGTTGTAACTAAACACAATAGCATTTTCTATCAGGAAAAGAAAAACACAATTCAACTGCTCAGAATTTTCGATACAAGGCAAGACCCTCAAAAATTGAAATTAAAATAAGCAACAATTACTTAAACATTCGGCTGAACTCATAATGATGTTCAGCCGAATTTTATTTTATAGACAAGTTTGGAAATTTGCTTCTAGTGCTAAGAAGCTACACCGAATCTTATATTTATATAAGTTTCAAATTCAGATAAATAAATCAGAAATTATACCGTATTCTATAAAAGTCAAGATATTTATTTTGACCCCAAATACAACAGAAACATCCCAATCAGCACCCCAATCATATCTATTAATTTCAGTTTGATGTTTTTGTCTTTCATTACGATAGCACCGTACAGAAAAGGAACTACAACACCTGAGCGACGAATGGTTGACACTACTGAAATCATAGATTCGGGCAACGTCAGTGCGTAGAAATACACAAAATCTGCTGTAACGAGAAAGAAAGAAATCCAGAAGATTGCCCATTTGAAACTAAAAGGCGTAGTTTTCTTGCGAGTAGGTGCCCATAAAAACAGGGTGATGATGCCCATGATGGCAGCCTGATAGAATGTATAATACACCTGAACGGACATCACATCGTAGCGCTTCATCAGGTATTTATCGTACAGACCACTTAACGCTCCGGTAAGCGTGGCCATGACAATAAACCAAAACCATTTATTGGTTTTCAGCGAGATGCCTTCTTTCTTGCCGGCAATTGAAAACAAGTAAAACGAGAGCAAAGTGATTCCCACACCGGCAGCCTGAAACCCGTTCAATTTCTCGCCAAAAACAAGCATAGCACCCACCACCGTCCAAACTGGTTGAGTAGCTTTAATGGGTGAGGCAAGCGAAAGTGGCAGATGTTTCAATGCAAAATAGGCAAACAGCCACGAAGTCAGCACGATAGTAGCTTTCAGTACGAACAGTATATGAGCATGAAAATCGACCCTTGGTACAAAAAACACGGAGCCTTTTAGTGTTTCGGGGAAAAATTCGGATAAAATAAGGAAGGGAACCAGCGTCAGGCACGAGAACAGTATCGAGACAAAGATGACCGGAATAACCGCATTATCTTTTAATGATACCTTTTTAAAAACTTCGTACGAACCTAACAGAATAGCAGAAACAAAAGCTAAGAATAACCACATCTTTAATTAATAATTAATAATTCACAATTAATAATGCAGAATGAAAATTCTTAATGCATTTATTATCGCTTTGAACATGAGAAATATTCCCCCTTTAGGGGGTTAGGGGGCAAAAATATTTTCAGGATATTGAATGTCAACTAAATACAAGCCATGCGCCGGAACAGAAACGCCGGCTTTACAACGGTTTTTGGCTTCAATAACGGCTCTGAATTCGTCAACTGACATTCTATGACGACCCACTTCGAACAATGTACCTACAACCGCCCGCACCATATTTCGCAAAAAACGGTCAGCTTCAATCGTGAAAATCCACTCCCCGTCGCGGCTTGTCCATTCGGCACGGCTAATCACGCAGTTATTCGTTTTTACATCGGTATGCAGTTTGCTGAAACTCGTGAAATCACGATATTCGGCAAGTATGGAAGCGGCTTTATTCATAGCATCAAAATCCGGCTTGTCACTCAATCGTGCTGCCAGTTCAGTTCTGAAAACATCCTTTTCGGTAACTACGTGATATTCGTAACGGCGCGAAACCGCATCAAAGCGTGCATGTGCATCAGGCTGAACTTCAACGATTTTCTGAATGGCAATGTCGCGGGGCAACAAGCTGTTGAGCTTATTCGTTATGTCAAACTCCGCTGGTAACTCTCCTCCCACGTCAAAATGAGCAACCATCAGTTGCGCATGAACTCCCGTGTCGGTACGGCCGGCTCCGGTAATTTCGGTTTCGGTGCGCAAAACGGTGCTCAATGCCTTCATCAGCACTTCCTGAACCGAAATCCCATTGGGTTGAATTTGCCAACCGTGATAGTCAGTTCCCTTATAGGAAAGGTATATGAAGAATCGTTTTTTCACGCTGCAAAGATACAACCATAATTCATAATTCACAATTCATAATTCATAATTATGGGATAGGGATAAATAAAAGAGCAGAATATCAATTAGTTATTCTGTTCTTCGGTTTAGAATTTAGGGTTGAATCAGGCAAACAATTTATCAATTTGTTCGGCGTAAAATTCCTCGATTACGTTTCGTTTGATTTTCAAAGTGGGTGAGAGGAAGCCGTTTTGCTGCGTCCATTCTTCGGCCACAAGCTGGTATTTCTTTACTTTTTCTGTGTCACCAAAATGCTGGTTGTGGTGCTTCACTTCCTCGTGGAAACGTTTTACAACGATTGGATTTTCAATAATTTCTTCGTTGGTAGTGCATTTGAGTTTGTGCTGCTTGCACCACGATCTCAGGTACACAAAATCTGGTGAAATCAATGCGGCAGCAAACTTTTTGTTTTCACCCACCACAATCATATTTTCAATAAAGGGCGATTCGGTGAAGTTGGATTCAATCAGTTGAGGATTAACGTATTTACCGAATGAAGTTTTGAAAATGCTTTTCAACCGACCGGTGATAATCAACTGACCTTCTTTTGTAAATTTACCGGTATCGCCTGTGTGCAACCAACCTTCCGCATCAATCACTTCGGCGGTGAGTTCGGGGTCTTTGTAATAGCCGAGCATCACGTTATGTCCGCGGCAGCAAATTTCGTCGCGCTCACCCAGTTTTACCTCCACACCCGGAAGCGGCAGGCCTACCGTTCCAACTTTCCGTCCATTTTTTCCGCGCTGACTTACAGCTATAACCGGCGAAGTTTCGCTCAGTCCGTAACCTTCAAAAACCGGCATGCCTATAGCTGAAAAGAAAGCAGCGATATGCGGTTGAATGGCCGAGCCTCCCGAAACTACTATATCGAAATTGCCCCCGATAGCGGCTCTCCATTTGGAAAATATGAGTTTATCGGCTAATTTGAACTTCAGGTTGTAATACCAACTACGGTCTTCCAACTGATAGTGTGTAGCCAGATTAAATGCCCAATAATAAAGCATTTTGCTGATCAATGTCAGCTTTTTACCTGCCAGGTAAAGTTTATCGTAAATTTTTTCGAGCAGGCGCGGAACGCACGACATCATCGTTGGGTTGATTTCCTTGATATTATCGGCAATGGTAGCCAGACTTTCGGCATAATACACCGACATGCCGAGGTATTGGTACAGATACACCAACATCCGTTCGTAAGCATGGCAAAGCGGTAGAAAGCTGAGGGCTGTTTTACTCCATTCTGCAGGAATGGTTTGCAGGTTTTTAATCTGATTCACAATGTTGCTGTGCGAAAGCATAACGCCTTTCGGAAAGCCTGTAGTGCCGGAAGTGTAAATAATGGTTGCTAAGTCATCGGCTTTGATGCCAACTTTCAACTTGGCCAGTTTTTCTGGTTCCGGATTAGCTTTTCCGCTTTCAATCAACTGGTCAAGATATTGATAATCGTTTTCTTGATTGACGAAGGTGAAGATATGCTTCAGTGTTTTTGTTTCTTCAAAAATCGGTTTCAGCTTGTTGCCCAGTTCCTTACCTTCTACGAAAATCATTTTCATTTCTGCATGTTTCAGAATGTGGCGGTAATCGGCCTGACTGATAGTAGGATAGATGGGAATGGAAATGGCTCCGATTTGCATAATGGCAAAGTCAATCATGTTCCACTCGGGGCGGTTGCTGCTCACAATCCCAATGTTGTCTCCCGGTTTTATGCCGAGTTCCAACATCCCGTAACTGATATTGTTGGTTTGTTCTGTGTATTCCTGAATGCTGAATTTTTTCCATTCACCATCCCGTTTGCAGGCCAGAGCTGATTCCTGATTCGGATAACTTTCGAGGTAATTATCCAAAATATCAAACAATCGTGTTACTTCCATAATGTCATTTACAATTTAATCATTTACGATTTACGATTACACCGATTGATGAATCAACCAATAACTAATTATTGAAAAACAATAGTTCGGTTTTTGTAAGCCAGAATTTTGCGTTCGATGTGTTTTTCAACGGCATGTGAGAGAACAATTTTTTCCAGATCGCGGCCTTTTTTAATCAGTTCTTCCACTGTGTCCTTGTGCGAAATATGCGTTACATCCTGATCGATAATCGGTCCGGCATCCAGATCGGTGGTAACGTAATGACTCGTTGCGCCGATAACCTTCACACCGCGTTCATGGGCTGCATGATAAGGTTTTGCACCGGCAAAAGCAGGGAGGAACGAATGGTGAATATTGATAATGCGGTCGGGATATTGTTCAATGAAATCCGAAGAAAGTACCTGCATATAACGAGCCAGAACACAGAAGGTAACGCCATTTTCCTTCAGCAGCTCAAGTTGTTTGGCTTCTTGTTCGGCTTTGTTTTCTTTGGTAATGGGGAAAACGTAATAAGGAATATCAAAGCGATTAGCAACGCTTTCCATATCGGGATGATTGCTGATAATCAATGGAATTTCAACATGCCATTCGCCGGCAGCATAGCGTGCCAGCAGGTCGTACAGACAGTGCGACATTTTGGAAACAAAAATAGCCATGCGTGGTTTAGTATCCGAGAAATATAGTCTAAAAACCATATTGAAACGGCCTGCAATAAGGGTTTCGAAGTATTCACCTATCTTTTCTTTAGGAATCTGAAATGTATCAAGTTCCCATTTCACACGCATGAAAAACACCTTTTCCTCGCGGTTTACATATTGATCCAAATACAGAATATTTCCCTTATGTTGGTTAATAAATTCGGTAACCACCGCCAGAATTCCCGGACGGTCGGGGCAGTGAATCAGAAGTACTGCCGTATTATCATTTCCTTTCATCAAATTTCGATTTTAAAAAATATTTTCAACCTGCAAAGATAACATTTTTGAATAGCAACGAGCCAAATACACACAAAAAAGCAATTCATTTCTGAATTCAGGAGGATGTCATCAATGTGTTATTCATAAAAAAAGCCCCGCTTACTGAATATCAGTATTCGGGGCTTTTAAAAAACGGCGGCTATCTACTCTCCCACATTGCTGCAGTACCATCGACGTGATTGGGCTTAACTTCTCTGTTCGGAATGGGAAGAGGTGGA
>CAIKVR010000400.1 GCA_903830915.1 uncultured Bacteroidales bacterium | reverse complement strand
CGTCCAGTCCGTGATGATTATAGTCTTTGTTGGTAAGTTTCAGAATAGGTTTGTCCGTTTCGTTGCACAGCCACACAATGGCGCGGCGGATAAGCATATCGGTCCATTCGCAGGGACCAACCAACCAGGGGTGACTGATACGGGTAAGATGCTGAGCCGCACTTAAATCGATAGCAGCCATTGCGTTTTTGTGCAATTGCAGGAACGAAGCCGGCACATTATCATCGGTTTTTCCTTCAATCACCTCCTTCAGAATGGCCGATTTATTTTCGCCCCACGCCAGCAGAATGACCTGTTTTGCATTCAGCAAGGTTGAAAGTCCCATAGTGATGGCACTTGATGGAATTTCGGACACCGAACTGTAAAACCGTTTCAAATCACGTTGTGATTCTACATCCAGTAGCATCAGACGAGTCAGTGTACTGATTTGCGAACCAGGTTCATTGTAAGCAATATTGCCTACTAACCCCACACTTACCAGTACCAAATCCAGTCCTTCATATTGTTCTATGAGCTCTTCGTAATGACGACAAAAGTCATAAACATTTGAACGATTCACAGTATCATCAGGAGTATAAAAGTTTACCGGATTAAAGTCTACTTTGTCAAGAAGGTTTGTTCTGATGAGTTTGGCATTGGAGTGGCGTTCGCCCGGATTTACTGGAAAGAATTCGGACACATTAAACACAACGACATCGGCAAAACTCAGGCCTTCTTCATCGTGCATTTTCACCAGTTCCTCGTAAATACCGAGTGGAGAAAACCCGCCCGAAAGACCCAAAATACAGCGTTCACCCTGCTTTTCCTTTTCTCGAATAAGCGTGGCTACTTTCTGAGCTATGGAGCGGGCTCCTTCAGTGGTATCGGCGTAAATACTGGTTCGCAGTTTTTCGTAGCGTGTCTGACGCAGACTTTCTATCATATCTCCGGGACGAAAATACCTTTCAGGAGTACGTTCCAGCGTAATTCTTGAGCTTAAGTCGTATTGCATGGGAGTTAATTAATAATTAAAAATTCACAATTAATAATTCTTGGCAAGCCAAGCGGCATAGCCGAGCAGGAAACAGAATTTCTACAATCCTTCAATTTCTTTAAAATAACGGTAAGTACCGACTTTTAATTCTTCGGTTGCAGATTCATCACAAACAATAATCCCTTTCGGGTGAAGTTGAAGGGCTGAGATAGTCCACATGTGATTTACTGAACCTTCTACGGCTTGATACAATGCGCGTGCTTTATTATGACCATTGACCATTATCAGCACTTCTTTGGAGTCCATAACTGTGCCAACACCGACTGTCAGAGCATTTTTGGGTACAAGACTGGTATCATTTTCAAAAAAACGGGAATTGGCAATAATGGTGTCCTGAGTTAGTGTTTTGACACGAGTACGCGAATGTAAAGAAGAACCTGGTTCGTTGAATGCAATATGTCCATCGGCGCCAATACCGCCCAGGAATAAATGAATTCCACCGATTGCTTTAATTTTTTCTTCATATGCCTCACATTCTGTTTCCAGGTTGGGAGCGTTGCCATTGAGGATATTTACATTTTTCGGGCAAATATCAATGAGACTGAAGAAATTATCCCACATAAAGCTGTGGTAGCTTTGTAGATGTTCTTTGGGAAGGCCTACATATTCGTCCATATTGAAAGTCACCACATTTTTAAACGATACTTTTCCGTCTTTGTATAGTTCTATCAGTTTTTGGTAAGACCCCAGTGGTGTTGAGCCGGTAGGAAGACCCAGAACAAAAGGACGGTCGGCTGTAGGTGCAAAATTCCGGATTTCAGTCATCACATAGTTTGCTACCCACTCCGAAATGCCTGTACAGTCAGGCTGAATTATTAAGCGCATTGGTTGAGTTTTTTAGTTTTATATAATTAATTCCGACAATCAAACACAATCTTCTGCATGGCTTCAAAATGCTCTTCCTGGCTTTGTAGCAATTTGAATTGTGCCAGTGAGCGTTGCCAGTTATGATGCTCATGTTCAATTTTATAATAAGTATCACCGTTCAGATAGTCACCAAAGAAACGCACTGTTTGCATGTAGCTCAATAACTTAGCTCCAAAAGCCAGATTTCCAAGTTCTGCCGGAGTAAGAAATGTAGCTTTTTTCAGATAACCACGTGTATATGCTTCAAAAATAGCAAGGTTCACTCCGATATTGTCTAAATTTTCATCATCTTCCGCACCGGTATTAGCCGCCGAGCGCATAAAATCTCCAAAATCGGAGAGCACAAAACCCGGCATTACTGTATCCAGATCGACAATGCAAACCGGTTCATCGTTAGTATCAAATAGCATGTTATTTACCTTTGTATCGCAATGATTGATGCGTTTAGGCAATTTCCCTTCGCGGAAGAGGCGTTCAGGCATACACATTTCTTCTGCTCGGCTTTCAATTTCATCTACAAGCCACTGAGTTTTTGTCAATCGGCCTGCTGCATTAGCTTTTACGGCATCTCTGAACTGTTCCAACCGAAATTCTATATTATGAAAATTGGGTATGGTTTCAATCAGTTCGTCGTGGGCAATATCGGAAAGCATAAACTGGAAGTTTCCGAAAGCTTCTCCTGCTTTATAAGAAAGTTCTGGAGTTATGACATCGTAACTGTGAGTTCCCTGAATATTGACATAAACCCGCCAAAACGAACCTTCAGCATCCTGATAAAATAATTTTCCATCGTTGGCAGGTACCAATTGCAGTACTTTTTGTCCAATATTTGTTTCTCCGGCTTCCTTTAGTTTTTCGCGTAAGTGATTGGTTACAAGTTGTATGTTTTTCTGCAAACCTTCCACGTTTTTGAAAATGTGGTGGTTTATCTTTTGCAGAAAATAGGATTCTCCACCAGGGTTTTTACTGTCAACAATAAATGAATCATTGATATGACCAATTTTTAAAGGTCGGATTTCGCCCACTTCATTTCTTATGGCGAAGTGTTGAATCAGGTTAATCATACTTCAGTATTTTTGTGACTTTAAAGTGAATTATTTGCAAATATAGCTTATATTTATATCGTACGAAGATCAAAAAATGCTCTGATTGAAAGTATGTACAAAGTTATACCCATTTTGGACAATAGTGGCACCAGATTATTTTCCGGTAAAAAACCCTCACAGAGTAAAATGAATCTTACTCCTGAGGGTTAAATATATTTAGTGGAACTGCAGCTTAATGTTTTTCCAGATTTCTTTTTTTTGCAAGAGCTTCCAGAAAATAATAATCAGCATAATTAAGTGGTACATCAATTTCATTTCCATGTGGAATACTTCCAACAGAATGCATTAACAAGAAGTTGCTATTTGTGCCAACTATGGCAAGATAAGCAGGTCCTGAAAGACTTTCCATTATTTTATCAGCTGTTTTTTTGTATTCGGGTTTGCCTAAAGTGGATAATTCATACAGAGCAGAAGCCATTACAGCCGCAGCAGAAGCGTCACGGGGCTCATTTGGAATATTGGGAGCATTGAAATCCCAATAGGGTACTAGATCGTCGGGCATATTTTTATTGCTGAAAATATAGTTATAAATTCTGCTCACAAAATCTAAGTACTTTTTATCCTTCGTTTCACGGTAACAAATTGTGTAACCATACAACGCCCAGGCCTGACCCCTGGCCCAGGCCGATTCATTAGAATACCCCTGTGCTGTACATTTACTACGAACCCCGCCTTTAACTTTATCATAATCAACCACATGATAACAACTATAATCTTTTCTGAAATGGTTTACCATGGTTTGATCTGCATGGCTTATTGCAATTTTTTTGAATGATGCATCACCCGATAAATCAGATGCTTTAAATAAAAGCTCGAGATTCATCATGTTATCAATAATTACAGGGCACATCCAAGCTCTTTTTGCCTGCCATCCACGGTTTTCATCCCAGGATTGTATAACTCCGGCTGCAGGTCTGAAACGGGTTGATAAAGATTTGGCTGCTTCAATAATAACCGCTTTATAGGTTGGGTTCTTTGTGATACGATAAGCATTACCATAACTACATCCAATTATAAAACCGATGTCGTGGTGGCAAGTCATATATTTAATCGAATCAAGTCTAAGCGTGTACTTCACTGCATATTTTTTCCACTTTTCCGCTCCGGTTAGATCATACATGTGCCACATTGTACCGGGAAAGAAACCACTTGTCCAGTCATCACTCGGAATGTACTGAATTTTATTATCATTAACTGTACGTGGATTCAGAAACGTACTGGACTGTTCAATAATATCAACCTGTCGTCCAATTTGTTGAACCGCCAGATTAATATCTTTGGTTATCATTTTTTTATTATTACTCATCAGAAATGAATTATTTCCAAACATGAGCAATAAAGAACCTGCTAAATACAACACTAAATTTTTCATCTGATTAAATATATTATTTGCCTAAGAAAACTGTAACCAGATTACAAAATAAAATCACTACTTTGTATTTAAAACAATTAGTTTTATTCTGCTTTACAATTTTTTCCTGAATTCTGAGATACAATATTTGGTTCAACTAAATCAATTTTCTTTTATCAGTCTATAACCTTAATTATAAAATTAACCTGTTTGTACTGACCATTGTCCATGTAATTTGCACTAGTTGCCGAAAAGGTGGCATAATAAACACCTTTTGTCATATAGGTATAGCTGTAAGCTTTTACATCCACCGACAGGTTTTTTACTAATGCTCCTGTACTTGGAGTACTCACAGGATTAATGATAGTGGGTGTACTTATGAGATAATCTTCATTCAACGAACTTCTTGACAAGGATGAGTTAATGAATATATTCACCGGATTACTTTTCGACCAAACACCCGCACCCGCAACAGCATAAGCAATAGCAGGATTTAAAATATCAAATTGTTTGAAAGTAAGTCCAGAAGCCAAAATCTCCACAGGAGTTTTCCCTTTCTGGTAGCGCACAAATTTCAGGTTGGCAATGGTCCATTTGGGCTGAACAGTGTCATTTAGAGCTGTTTTATACCTGAATTTCAGGCATACATTTTTACTCAACATGTTCATTGCGTTCACTTTGACCGATTTCTTTAAACCGTTTGTTGCCGGAAAACCACATTGCGCTGTCAGGTCGGTCCAGCTATAATCTTTCATATTGAGTATATTGGCAGAATCTTTCGAAAAAGCGGGTGTAGAAGCTATACCGAATAAGCCAGGAAAATTGTCTGAAACAGCAAGTGAGAGCGTGTTGGCTATATGTACACTATCAATACCCACGGGAGTAAGATCGAATTTCAGAAAGCAGGAATCAAACTGGCTAACCGGAATAACAGAGGTATTGTAGTAAAAATACTCATATCCGGGCTCTCCGCTAAAATAAGATATAAACTGGGCATTACCACTAAATTTAAAACTTAAGGGCATCCCTTTTTTGACAAAGACAGTATCTTTAATGATGGTATCTGTTGTAGCTGTATCTACTGTTGCTTCAAAAAGCATTTTTTCAGTAAGTGCATTGTCGCAGGAGCTAAAAAGCAGTGCAAAAAGCGACAGATATAGTATAAAATTGAATGTTTTCATTTCTTTTATTTTGTATTTCCAGGTATTAATAAATTAATCAGATAAATAAGGATATAAGCCGTTTACCATCCAGGATTATTGTAATATATCAGTTTATTTACACTAAGTTCATAAGCCGGAATAGGAAGATAATAATAGCTTGTCGGTATTTTAAAATAAGTCGGCGCATAACTCATATTGGCAGGCCAGCGTGGGTTTTCGGTTAAAAGAGTGGCAACTGCATTCATTGTTTCGGGATAAGCACCCCATCGGATTAAATCAAACCTTCGGGTAGCTTCGTAACAAAGCTCCATGGCCCGTTCCTTTTTAATTGCATCCCTGAATTGTGATGTTGTAAGACCCGATAAAGAACTTATTTTTGCCCGGGTTCGCACAGCATTGATACATTCGTAAGCAAGAGTTGTCGGAGCAGCATTAATTTCATTTTCAGCTTCGGCTATCATCAACAATACATCGGAATACCGAAGGAGCGGAAAGTTAATCGGTGTATAATTCTTATCCTTCGGCAATATCTGTTCATATTCCCTACGGTATTTTGCAATACAGCGTGCCGTATTCAACGTATCTGTTGCATTGCCTGCAGTGTAAATAAAGCCGTTTGCGTCGGTATAGGGCAAGGTTTTTCCAGCCAGACTGGCAGGTGTTTTTCCATAATAGTACTTGCGTCCGGTTACTTTTGTGGTTGCTGCAGTACCGGTTGTAGTGTATGTAAACGGAGCTATGTTCCAGTTTCCACGCGCCGAATCAGCTTCCGATTTATACATATCAAAAAGTTTTAGCGTACAATAAATGTAGTTGTATCCCATACCCGGATTAGCCAGTCCACCTTTATCTGCATCCGCAGCTCCTACTGATTTTAAGTCCGGACCTCCAAAACCAATGGTATTACCTATTCGGCCAGTGGCAACTACCGAAGTGGTTCTGTTTCCTGCAAATTCCACTTCCCATATACTCTCCTTCACACCCGTGCTGTTGTATTTATCTGTACACAAATCAATAAAAACCTGACTGTAAGGACTTACCAAACCATGTATAGCTGTTGTTTTTACATTTAAAGCCCAGTCTCTGGCATGTGTGAAATAAGCATTTACCGAATCGGCACTATTTGTTAGCGGATTACCAACTGCAGCATCACGATAATTTTCTCCGGCACGGAAAAGATAAACACGAGCCAACAAACCCTGAACCGTAGATTGACTTATATGACCCGGATTTACACCCGAAGCTGAAGGAACAAACGATTCGGAAGCAATCATTTCGGAAGTAATAAAATCATAAATTTGTTGTTTTGGTGTACGGGCAAGCGACAGATTGTTAATGTCCTTGGGTGTGTGAATTCTCAGTGGCACATCTCCAAAGTTCTGAACCAGCGTAAAATAATAAAAGGCTCTCAGGAATCGGGCTTCAGAGCGGTATTGTTCACGTGCAAGTGAATCGGAAGAAGCCGGCATGGCCCTGTCAATATTTTCCAATAACATGTTTGATCGATTAATGCCATCGTACAATAAACGCCAGAGGTACGACAGAGTAAAGTCAGAAACATTTGTTGAGCCACAAATTACTGCTGATACAGGGGCAACGCGTTGATAATATCCCAAATCTTCAGCAGTAATTGCAGAATTACTATAATTATTCCCATAGAAACCTGCATCCGCAAGAGGTGCATATACCGAAATGAGAAATGACTGAACCTGTGCTTTATCCTGGAAATAAGTTTCAGGCGTAATAGCCATTGGAGTTGTATTCAGGAAATCACTGCACGAACTCAGGCTTAATACGAATTGTAATGACAGAACTATCTTTATTATAAGCCCCCCAGCCCCCGAAAGGGGAGTAAGAATGCCTTTATATTTAGTTATATTGGTTTGAAATATAATTATTGAGTTTTTCATATATCTAATATTTGAATTATGAATTATGAATTATGAATTATGAATTATGAATTATAAATTATTTAAAAACTAATACTTACACCACCATTAAAAGATAATGCACGTGGATAGGCAGAAAAATCAAAGCCGGGAGTCAATGCTGAATTACGAACCGAAACCTCGGGGTCATACCCACCGGTATAGGATGTTAGCACCCATATATCATTTGCATTTACAAAAAAGCGTACTTTATTCAATTTCAGACTCTTCACTATTTTAGAATCAAGATTGTAACCTAGTGTTATATTCTTTAATCTCAGGAATGATCCATCCTGTATAGCCCTGGTTGAAAATACATTTAAGGATGCTTTGAAATAGGTAATTTTATTTGTTCCTGCAGCCGGATTTGGCACATAGTTAACTGGGATATCACTGTTCGGGTTGTCGGGCGACCAGTGGTTCTCCCATGTTTTGAACAGGTTTACAAATGTACCTCCGGTATAGGTTTGGTATTTCAATAAATTAGCACTCAAAATATCATTACCGTACGACCATTGAAAAAACACACTTAAATCAAATCCTTTATACGTGAAATCATTAATAAAACCTCCGATATGTGTGGGTGTTCCCTTTCCAATCACAGTCTGGTCGTTAGAATCAATTTTTCCATCGCCGTTCAGGTCACGGTATTTTGGGAAACCGGGTTGTGTAGCAGATTCTCCGGTGAAGGTTGGGACGCCAGGTTTAATGGTATAGGTATTGGCTACAGCATCATAACTAAAATCATTGTATTTATAGGTTCCCTGATAGATAAATCCATACATCAACCCTAATGGGTATCCAATTTGGGTATAATAGTTTGGCATACTGTTAAAGCCCTGATCAAAAGCCGCATTCTTAGTCAGTGTAGTCTGATTTTCGGTTAATGCCACCACTTTATTCTGATTGAAGGAAATATTAAAGCTGGTGGACCAGGTGAAATCTTTGGTCTTAATGTTCCAGGTTTTCAAGGTGATTTCGAGTCCCTGATTCTCCGTTTTTCCTACATTTT
>CAIKVR010000399.1 GCA_903830915.1 uncultured Bacteroidales bacterium | reverse complement strand
TATCGGCCTGACCTTTTTCGTCGAAAGCCATAACCACGACAGCTGCACCGTATGCACGAATTTTGCGGGCTTTTGCCAAAAAATCTTCTTCACCTTCTTTTAAACTGATGGAGTTTACGATACATTTTCCCTGTACGCACTTCAATCCGGCCTCGATAACTTCCCATTTCGAAGAGTCAATCATAATCGGCACACGCGAAATTTCCGGTTCGGCTGCCACATAATGTAGAAAAGTAACCATTTCCTCCTTCGATTCTAACATGGCATCGTCCATATTGATGTCGATAACCTGTGCGCCATCTTCCACTTGTTTGCGGGCGATACTAAGTGCTTCTTCGTACTTTTTCTCGTTTATCAAACGTAAAAACATGCGCGAGCCGGCCACGTTGCAGCGCTCGCCAATGTTGACGAATAATGAAGAGTTGTCTATTTCTATTTCTTCAAGCCCGGAAAGTTCTAGTTTTGTTGAGGCAATGCCGGGTTTTCTAACTTCCGCATCTTTAATCAAAGCTTGATATGTGGCAATATGATCGGGTGTAGTTCCACAGCAACCGCCAATGATATTGACCAGTTTTTCGTCGAAATACTCTTTTACCTGAACTGCCATCATTTCGGGTAATTCGTCGTATTCACCAAACTGGTTTGGTAAACCGGCATTTGGATAAGCACTTACGAACCAAGGAGAGTGAGCGTTTATTTCTTGCAAATAGGGTTTTAAATCTTTTGCACCAAACGAGCAATTAAGTCCGATAGATAGTAAATTAGCATGACCAATGGACGCCAAAAATGCACGAATTGTTTGTCCTGAAAGCGTACGACCACTTGTGTCGGCTACAGTTGCCGAAAGCATGATTTCAACTCGTTTGCCCAGTTCAGCCATGGCTTCTTCAGCTGCAAAAATTGCTGCTTTTGCATTCAGTGTGTCGAAAATTGTTTCAATCAACAGCGCATCAACTCCACCTTCTATCAGTGCCAAAATTTGTTCTTTGTAAGCTGCAACCAAATCGTCAAAACTTACCGAGCGAAAAGCCGGATTGTTTACGTCGGGCGACATAGAAGCGGTTTTGTTGGTTGGGCCGACAGCCCCGGCAACAAAACGTGGTTTCGCTGGATTTTTAGTAGTGTATTCGTCGGCAGCCTGACGTGCAAGCTTTGCACCTTCGAGGTTTATCTCACGAACCAACGCAGCCATTCCATAATCTTCCATTGAGATTACTTGTGCGTTGAAAGTATTGGTTTCAATAATATCTGCACCGGCTTCAAGATATGCAGCATGAATCGATTTGATAATTTCCGGCTGAGTGAGCACTAATAAGTCATTGTTGCCTTTCACAAGGCTTGGCCACTGTGCAAAACGTTCGCCGCGATAGTCAGCTTCAGTAAGTATGTGGCGTTGTATCATTGTACCCATCGCTCCGTCAAGTACTAATATGCGATGTTCAAGTTCTGTTCTTAAGTTCATTGTTTATAGTTTGAGCTGCAAAGATAATGCTAATCAGTTGATAATTGATAGTTGACAGTTTATAATTAAAGGATTTATTGATACAAAAAGCGCTGAAATATGAACTTTCAACGCTTTAATTTCCCTTTAGATATTTAGTGATCTTATACCATTAATTTCTTGTAACGGATGCGTTTCGGACCTTCATCTCCAAGGCGCATTTTCTTATTCTCTTCATACTCGGAGTACGAACCTTCGAACACAAACACTTCTGAATTTCCTTCAAATGCAATAATGTGAGTACAGATTCGGTCGAGGAACCAGCGGTCGTGACTGATAACCACGGCGCAACCGGCAAAGGCTTCGAGACCTTCTTCCAATGCACGCAGCGTATTTACGTCAATATCGTTGGTTGGCTCATCGAGCAACAGCACATTGGCTTCCGATTTAAGTGTGATAGCCAAATGCAGACGGTTACGTTCACCACCTGACAGTACTCCGCAAAGTTTTTCCTGATCGCCACCGGCAAAGTTGAAGCGTGAAAGGTAAGCACGGGCATTAATTTCTTTTCCACCTACACGAATGTATTCTGTTCCTCCTGATACTACCTGATAAACGGTTTTTTCAGGGTCAATGTCAGCATGGCTTTGGTCAACATAACCAATTTTTACGGTTTCACCCATTTCGAATGTTCCTTTGTCGGCTTTTTCGATGCCCATCATCATTCGGAAAAGCGTGGTTTTACCTGCACCATTCGGTCCGATAATTCCTACAATCCCATTGGGTGGAAGCATAAAGTTTAGGTTGTCGAACAGTAATTTATCTCCGAATGCTTTTGAAACTGCTATCGATTCAACCACTTTATTACCTAGTCGTGGACCGTTAGGGATAAAAAGCTCCAGTTTTTCTTCTTTCTCGCGTTGGTCTTCGTTTATCAACTTGTCATAAGCTTCGAGGCGGGCTTTTCCTTTGGCATGACGTGCTTTTGGCGCCATGCGAACCCATTCCAACTCACGTTCAAGGGTTTTGCGACGTTTGCTGGCTTGTTTTTCTTCACCTGCCATGCGAGCCGTTTTTTGTTCCAGCCACGAAGTGTAATTTCCTTTCCACGGAATACCTTCGCCGCGGTCGAGTTCTAGAATCCATCCCGAAACATTATCGAGGAAGTAGCGGTCGTGGGTAATGGCAATGACCGTACCGGCATATTGTTGCAGGTGATGTTCCAGCCATTCCACCGATTCGGCATCGAGGTGGTTGGTAGGTTCATCGAGCAACAGAATATCAGGATTGCGAAGCAACAAACGGCAAAGCGCCACACGGCGACGCTCACCACCGGACAGGTTTTCAATCATCCAATCTTCGGGCGGACAGCGCAGCGCATCCATGGCGCGCTCCAGCTTATTATCTAAGTTCCAAGCATCCGCATGATCGAGCAATTCCTGCAATTCACCCTGGCGGGCAATAAGTTTATCGAAATCGGCATCCGGATCAGCAAATTGTTCGTTTATTTTATCGTACTCGGCTATCATATCCACAATTTCCTGCACGCCTTCCTGCACAATTTCTTTCACCGTTTTGGTTGGGTCGAGCTTTGGGTCCTGCTCCAGATAACCAACAGAATATCCGGGCGAGAAAACCACCTCGCCATCGAAACTTTTTTCAACTCCGGCAATGATTTTAAGCAAGGTGGATTTACCGGAACCATTCAAACCAATTATACCAATTTTAGCTCCGTAGAAAAACGAAAGGTAAATGTTGTTTAATACTTTTTTTTGTGGCGGAAAGGTCTTGCTGACTCCCACCATCGAAAAAATTACTTTTTTATCGTCGGCCATAATTTTATTTACAATTTACGATTTACAATTTACGATTGGAGTGCAAAGATACAAAGAAAGGGGGAATTTAAAAATGCAGTTAGGTGGTTTTGTATTGACAGAAATATTATTTCTTATTTTTGACAATAGTTCGTTATAAAAAGCTCTAAATTAAGCGGCAATTGTGCCCCAATTCCTTAGTTCAGAGATAATAGTTCTATTTTTCTTTAAGTACGGGTTA
>CAIKVR010000398.1 GCA_903830915.1 uncultured Bacteroidales bacterium | reverse complement strand
CCCCCCCCCCCCCCCCCCCCCCCCCCCCTTTTCAAGCAGAAGACGGCATACGAGATTTCGCGGAGTGACTGGAGTTCAGACGTGTGCTCTTCCGATCTCAGGAAGTTTGCTGGTTTCAGTGCTGTTTCGGGCATGCATATCGAACATTCATTCCCCAAAAGCTGGTGGGGTGCGTATCCGAATGGCGCGTACAAAGATTTATTTCATCTCTATCCGGCTGATGCTTCGGCCAACGAAAGTAAAAACAACCTACCGCTGGGCGAAGTAACGGGTACTCCGGGCTTTGATAACGGAGTAACCAAAACAGGAAAAAATGGTTTTGAAACCGCCTACACCGATAATTGTTTCGAACCTGCCGATGAATATAAAGGTGATTTTGCACGGTCGTATTTTTATATTGCCTCGGTTTATGAGAATCTGGCACCGCTTATGCAATCGCCCATGACGTATACCAACAATACCTATCCGTTTTTTAAACCCTGGGCAATTGACCTGTTGCTAAAATGGAACAAGCAAGATCCGGTAAGTGCCAAAGAACTGACACGCATTGAAGCGGTTTATAATTTACAGGGCAATCGCAATCCGTTTATTGATTATCCCGACCTGGCAGAATATATCTGGGGAAAAGATACACTGAATGTTTATCCTTTCCCGACCGAAACCGAACCGTTTCTGGTTGCTCCACGACGTGGAAACTCGATTGATTTCGGAGTGATACTTCAAAACGATACACGGTCGCAGAATCTGCATATTCAGGGCGTAAACATAGCTACGGATATAACCGTAAAAATCAAAAACAATTCTCCTTCATTTTCAGTATCGGCTTCGGTTATATCGGCTTCGACAGCTCTCACAGGCTCAGATGTTTCTGTGAAATTCACACCCTCAGCTTCGGGTCTGGTGCGCGATACCTTGTTGATTGAAGGCGGTGGGCTGGCTGAATCGCTTCACATCCCTTTAAAAGCACTGGCTTCGGCTGATTTTATCACTGTGGAACCAACCGATATTACTCCGGTGGGTGGGACTTTGCAATGGATTTCAGACCCGCTGGCAACACAATACCGACTGAATGTATATCAGGGTGCACAATCTGCCGGCGACCTGATTATTTCAACTTATGTGGAAGGAAGCAGCTGGAATAAAGCCATTGAACTGTACAATGGCACAGTGAAAACACTTGATTTGTCGAAATACTCCCTTCAGAAACAATCAAACGGTGCAGGTCCAGTTACTTATACACTTAACCTTACAGGAAGCCTGGCTACAGGAAAAAGCTATGTGATTGTTCACAAACAGGCGGCTACTGATTTGATGGCAAAAGCAAATCTGGTTACCGACTCACTGCTGCAGTATAACGGAAATGATGCTATTTCACTGGTTCGCAGTGGTGTTACTATCGATATGGTAGGACAAGCCAATGCCGGGGCGGATGTGATGTGGGGAGTGGATGTTACATTGCAACGCAAAAATTATGTGACTCACCCATCTTCCACTTTCAATCCAACCGAATGGAATACCTTAGCCATGGATTCGTATTCAATGTTGGGAAGTCATCAAATGGCATTTACACTTGCTGATCCATTCTATGTGCTTCAAAATGCACTTGTTGGGTTAAATACCAGTTACCAGATTCAAAATCTGATACCAAACAACAGCTATATCTACAGCGTGGAAACCATGCGGTCGGGAGTCATTGCTCCGGCCATAAATACCATGCAGCTGCACACATCGGCACTGGATATTCCTGAAATTTCAGAAGCTAGTGATGTACAATCCAATCAGTTTACTGCCAACTGGGGTGCATCACCTTATGCTTCGGGTTATTTACTAAATGTATATAAAGTAAGCGGTCAGGCTGATACAACTGCGCTAGAAGGATTTAATAATATCGGAACATCCGGTGTCCCGGTTTTACCTAATGGTTGGAGTGGCAATGCAAGTGGTATTTATACTACTGCAACTAGTTCAGGTGTGGCTACTCCTTCAGTAAATCTGAAAGCCAATAAGGAATGGCTTCAAACGAAAACATATCCTCAAGCTGTCTCCAAATTTACATATATGTACCGCTTTGGTTCAACAAGCACTAATTCATCTATACTGGTTGATGGACTTAACAATAACAGTTGGGTTAGAATTGACAGCATAATTTATAAAAATACAACCAAAACTTATCCGGTTTATAATTTTAATAGAAATCAAAGCTTAAAAGCTTTTAAATTTACTTTTAATAAACCGGGAAGTGGCGGTAACCTTGGGATAGATGATGTTTCAGCAACTTACGGAAATCAGGACACGGTTTATGTGCAAAAAGATATTCCTGTAATAACAACTTCATCAGTTGTGACGGGTTTGACTGAAAATTCACAGTATTATTATGCAGTTCATGCCACGCTGGGTTCATCGGTTTCAGGAGTTTCCGAAACGATTGGAGCCCGTACGCTGGTAAAGACAAAAGTAGTTGATTTGAATGTACCTACAATCCGAATATTCTCAGGGAATGAACAGCTGAGCATTTCCGGATTGCACGGAGATGAAATAGTTCAATTTTATTCACTGACAGGCATTTGTTTGTATCAGACCAAAGCAACTTCAACAAATCTGGATATTGTATTCCAGCATCAGGGAATTTTCATTGTAAAAATACAAAATGCCGGGTATCGGTTTACGGGGAAGATTATTCACTAATCAAAATACTACCTTTTTACTGCTAAGTGAACAAAGAAACGCAAAGTAAGTTGTATTTTTACTTTGCGTTTCATTCATTTTCAGACCAAAATTACTTCTGTGATTTTTGCTATGCCTATTCTATATTTGTTGAGTAAATTTTTTTGTATCTGAAATTGAAACCAATAAAAGTATTTTGCTAAAACTTTTGCTCTGGATTGAAGTTTTAATGTTAATTATAATTGCTATTTTGAAGCCTTCACATATTTCTCCCCATTCAGGATCAAGGTTTTGCCTTCGAATCTATATTCAATTACAGCATTTGTACCCATATTATTAAACAGCCAGATTCTACCATCACGTAATTCATAGGTATTATACCCACTTCCATCAGGAACTACCTGACCTTGCATCACCTGCACTTTACTGTACGACCAGTCGGCATTGAAAACAACTTTAGTTTTGAATGCAATTGTGGAATTTTTGACCACATAAGTGCCTTTAGTATTGTAATTAAAGGTATTTATCCAGGTGCCTACCAATCCGGCAGCTACATTTGATTTGTCTTTTTTCTTATCGTACTTCTGACTTGGGTTTGCACCTTTTGAGAGGAGATAATCCGATGATTTTGTCCGGTTGTATCGTTGTGCCCAATACAAAGCTGTATGTCCTTCTTTATCCTGAATTTCGAGTTTAGCACCCTTATCAACAAGAAATTTCAAAATATCAGTGTATGTACCATAGCTGTTACCTTGCGCATTTACTGCTCCGGCAGCATGCATCAACGCAGTTTTACCCCATTTATCCTGAACATCGATATCTGCACCTTTGCTAACTAACAGTTTAGTTGATTCAACTGAACCTCCTACAATAGGTACGAAGATTGCTACTTTAATCAGACCCCCTTTCACGGCATACATAAGTGCAGTTTCACCATTATTGTTCTTAATAACCTGAGTTCGGGATAAGAAAAGAGAAAAAAAGGTTGCATAACTGAATAAAAAGTATTATCTTAGTAGCTGAAAATCAAACTAATAACTCTAATTATCAGCTATGCT
>CAIKVR010000397.1 GCA_903830915.1 uncultured Bacteroidales bacterium | reverse complement strand
TACATATTCCGGCACTTGTGCACGCTTTTTACGGGGTGATGTCATATTTCCTTGCAGTTAGTTGCACAAAAATAACCATATAATATTGAATAACAATCAGTTCTGAGTTTTTCAGCAGACCCTATGTATAAAAGTTTTTTCTTTCATATTTACTGAAAAAAGAGTACTTTTGCAGTCGAATTATCAAACACTTAAAATACTCACAAAATGGTTAGTTACAAAGAACTTGGATTGGTGAATACCAACGACTTATTCAAAAAAGCGATCGAAGGAAAATATGCAATTCCTGCGTTCAATTTCAACAACATGGAACAAATGCAAGCTATTATTGCTGCTTGTGTTGAAACAAAATCTCCTGTTATTTTACAGGTTTCAAGCGGTGCGCGTAAATATGCCAACCAAACATTGCTTCGCTACATGGCTCAGGGTGCTGTAGAATACGCTAAAGAATTGGGACAAAACATCCCTGTAGTATTGCATTTAGATCATGGTGATACTTTTGAATTGTGTAAAAGTTGTATCGATTCAGGTTTTTCGTCGGTTATGATTGATGGTTCACACCATTCTTACGAAGACAATATTACTTTGACAAAGCAAGTTGTTGAGTATGCTCATGCTCATGGTGTAAGTGTTGAAGGCGAATTAGGCGTATTGGCAGGAGTAGAAGACGATGTAGTTGCTGAACACCACACGTATACACGTCCTGAAGAAGTTGTTGATTTTGTTTCGCGTACAGGTGTTGATTCATTGGCAATTTCAATCGGAACTTCACACGGTGCAAACAAGTTCACACCGGCTCAATGTATCCGTGACGAAAATGGTGTTCTTATTCCACCTCCTTTGCGTTTCGATATTCTGGAAGAAATTGAGAAACAAATCCCTGGTTTCCCAATTGTATTACACGGAGCTTCATCTGTTCCACAAGAATATGTTGAAACAATCAACAAATACGGTGGTGCTTTGAAAGATTCAATTGGTATTCCTGAAGAACAATTGCGTAAAGCTGCTGCTTCAGCTGTTTGTAAAATCAATATCGACTCTGACGGTCGTTTGGCTATGACTGCAGCTATTCGTGAAGTATTGGCAACTAAACCCGGTGAATTCGATCCTCGAAAATATATCGGTCCTGCACGTGACGAACTGAAAAAGCTCTATGCTCACAAAACAGTAAATGTATTAGGCAGCGCAGGAAAAGCATAAAAAACTAACTATTAGTTTTCTGATAGAGCTGTCTATTTAGGCAGTTCTATTTATATATATCTTTTGGTTGCAAAATAGCAGATATAAATAATGCAGTGAGTACTCACTGCATTATTTGTATTTGACATAATAAAAAATCCAAAAACTGAATCTAGAAAATCTTGTAACCAATTGTAAAGGAAAGATTTGCAAGTATATCATTGCTTGATTTGGCAACAATATAACCATCTAATGCATCTGATAGACCATACTGAATTCCAGCTTCCGCCCCTAGTGTTAATCCATTTCTGAATTCATATTGATAACCAAAACCTGCCGGAATAATTGCAGCAACTGTGCTATTAATAACTGGATCAATCACATAAGTACCAAAAGGAACAGATTTAACATCGGAAATAAATCCACCTAACCCAACAAAACCGTAAATACTGTTTGGTTTTCGAAATTTGAACTCCCCACCAAACTTAATGGTATACTCAGCTCTAACTGTAAGTTCTAATATATTTGACGAGAAGGAGTAAAAAGAAGTGTGGTGTTTACTATTAGTATCTGCTCCTACATAATTTCCATAAATAAGATTAACCCTATACCCAAAATTTTCAGGAAATATCTGTTTGAAGCCTAAGGAAGCGTTCCAATTATTTCCATTATAAAAAGGAGACTCGGTATATAAGTCACCTTTGGTATCGGTGGTATAGCAATAAGCAGGACCTGCTGAAAAAAACAAATATCCACCAGAGTTATAACGTTGACTACTTATCAAACCTCTTCCCTGAGCATTAATATTTAGAAGAAATACCGTTAGTATTGTTAGTATTGTTAGAATTCTTTTCATTAAACTTATGTAAACTTTTTGATATTATAACATAGCGTACAAAAGTAGTCACAATTATTTAAATTAATCATTTATACAATACAAATTACTACATAAATTATTAATTATACCACATATATTAATATTTTTTTAAGCTAATACCTGAAACTACTGCCTCCCAAAAATTCTCGTAACAATGATGTAGGCGGAATTTCTCTGTCATGAATAGGTACAAAATAATTCAGAAATTTTATAAGTCTGTGCGCCTCGGTATATTCATCACAGTATTTCGGCACTTCGGCTAATATAGGTTCAGCATGCTTTTTTAATACCGCCAGTTCAAATAACAAAGCTGAATTAAACATCACATCAGCTTTTTCCTGAAATGGAAAAATCCATTTTTCTTCACCACGTCGTACGCTGGGCCAGCGGGCAATTGTTTCTCTAGCAGAATAATTACGAAAACGGTAGTCACGAATTATTCGTCGGAGCAGCCTTGTATCCGTTGTCGGAATCCAGTTATGATTATCAATTGAGATAGTTGTAAGTGCCGAAACATAAATTTTAAAAGTCGTTTCCTGAGGAATATCCGGAATCAGGTCGGGGTTTAGTGCATGTATGCCTTCCATTATCAGGATACTGTCATCTTCCAGTTTAAGCTTTTGACCTTTAAAATATCGTTTCCCATCCTCAAAATTGAAAAAAGGAATTTCTATTTCTTCTCCATTGAGCAAACTTTTCAGATTTTGATTAAATAATTCTAGATCCAATGCATGTAAATGTTCAAAATCCCATTCACCATTTTCGTCCAGAGGAGTTTCATCGCGATTTACAAAATAATTGTCCAATGAAAGTACAACCGGCTTTAATCCACTGACAATCAATTGTACCGAAAGTCGTTTACTAAAGGTGGTTTTACCAGATGATGACGGACCGGAAACTAAAACAAATCTAACTTTCTCCGACTTTTGAGAAATCATATCGGCAATCGAAGCTACTTTTTTTTCATGTAAAGCTTCCGAAACTTTAATGAGATTAAACGACTGATTATTTTGGCAGGCGATATTAAAATCACCTACGTTGCTCATATTCATGATTTTATTCCAGCCTACATATTCTTTGAAAATATCGAACATTTTTGGGAACATAACCATTTCCTCTAGTTCCACAGGATTTTCACGATTGGGAACTCGTAAAAGCAACCCATCGTAATACGAAATTAGGTCGAAAACGCCTAAATATTCGGTCGATGGAAGTAAAACACCAGCATAATAATCGATGAAATCTTCTATCCGAAAAAATCTGAAATAAGGATTACCAAGGGTTTCAAAAAGTGTGGTTTTATCCTTCTGATAGGGTTGATTTAAAAATAATTCTTTTACTTCTCTGGTTTGTTTTTCTTCACACACAATGCGTTTAGCCTGCGAAATTATCAGTTTTACTCTGTTCTTTATTTTTTCAATAACTTCATTGGTTAATGTTTCACCCAGATTATCGAGCTGACAGTAATAACCTTTAGAAATTGGATGCTCAATCCGAAGTGTGGCATGGGGATATAGCTCAGAAACTGCTTTTGCCATCACCATACTAAGTGTCCGTACATAAACACGCATACCTGAAGGGGTGCTCAAATCAATAAACTCAATATCCTTCGGTTTGTAAACCAAAAAGTTTAAATCTTCAACTTTATAGTTTACACGGGCAGCCATCACCGGATATTTAAGCGTAATTTTTAAGTCTTCATAAATTTCAATCAAAGAAATACCTGTAGGGTAAACGTGGTATGATTGAGTGTTTTTGCAGTATATGGTGACCTGTTTGTCCATATTCGGGAAGAGAATTAATAGTTTATAAAATAATTGGCGTAAAATTACACTATTTTTTTTGATGTTTTTGTTTTAGCTTGTCTAAATTTTAGATTACTTTTGTGGGTAATTTTGTGCAAATTACATTATCAAAATCAGAAAAAAGATAATTTTACTTCAACTCTATTTACTGACAAATTATGAATTTATTTGACGTTTACCCGCTATTCAATATCGAAATAACCAAAGGCATTGGCACTAGAATTACTGATAGTCAAGGCATTGAGTATCTCGATTTGTATGGAGGTCATGCTGTAATTTCAATTGGTCACTCACATCCGTTTTATGTTCAGAAACTGACTCAGCAGCTTGAAAACCTTGTTTTCTACTCCAACTCTGTTGTCAATAAATTACAGACTGAGCTTGCTAAAAAATTGGGTAAACTATCGGGATATGATGATTATTCTCTTTTTTTAGTCAGTTCGGGTGCTGAAGCAAATGAAAATGCACTAAAATTAGCATCGTTTCATACGGGTCGTCGTAAGGTTGTAGCATTTAATAAAAGTTTTCACGGTCGCACCTCGGCTGCGGTTCGTGTTACGGATAATCCTAAAATTGTTGCCCCTATCAATGAAGGTTTTGAGGTGGAGTTTCCGGATTTAAACGATATTGAATCAGTTCGAAAAATATTAAAGAAGAAAGATGTTTGTGCGGTAATTATTGAAGGAATTCAGGGCGTTGGGGGAATTCGTATTCCTGAAATTGAATTCTTGCAGCAACTAAGCGAAGAATGTGCTAAAACCGGCACTATGCTAATTCTTGACGAAGTCCAGTCGGGTTACGGTCGTAGTGGTAAGTTTTTTGCCCATCAATATGCTGATATCCGTCCGGATTTAATTACCATAGCTAAAGGAATGGGCAATGGATTTCCCATTGGTGGTGTAATGATTAGTCCTAAATTTGAAGCTTCTCACGGTTTGCTGGGGACAACCTTTGGTGGTAGTCATTTGGCTTGTGTAGCTGCCATTTCGGTGCTTGACATCATTAAAGCCGAACAATTGGTTGCAAATGCAGATAAAATTGGACAATATCTGATTACTGAATTAAAAAAAATCCCGCAAATTAAAGAAGTCAGAGGCTTAGGCCTTATGATTGGACTTGAATTTGAAATACCCATTAAAGATATCAGAAACAGATTGCTTTTTGAAAAAAAGATATTTACCGGTGTGACCGGAACAAATATAATACGCTTATTACCTCCACTTTGCCTGTCAAAACAGGATGCAAATATTTTCCTTTCAGGATTAAAGGAAATTATTCAGACCACATCATTTAATTAAACGAAATTAATGAGACATCTTCTTTTTCTGTTTTTTCTAATCATCTTCACAGTACAACTTGTAGCACAAGAATCTGCCTCAAAAGATAAAATAATACTTCTGTCGGGAGAATCTTATTTTGGAGAAATTGTTTTAAAAACAGATGAACTCATTATGCTAAAAACAGAGACAGGAAGAAAATTTCAGTTTCAGCTTTCGCAGATAAAAAGTATTGAAAAAACAACATTTGAAAGTTCGAAAAATCCAACAGATGATTCTCAAAGCACTGAAGCTTTGTATTCTGAAAATTTTGGCGGGAGCTTAGAACTTTCAGGAGGGATATGCGGAACCCGAAATGCCTTTTCTACATCAGCAACCACTGAAATTTCAATGATTTTTGGAAATAAAAAAATTAATGGTAAAGATTTATTTTTCGGTGTCGGTGCTGCCTATCAAATAATTTTTCCAGCAGCACTTAATCAAAGCGTAAACTTTATTCCTGTATTTATCCGTATGCAAAGCGTTCTTCTCAAAACCAATACTTCTCCGTATGTTGGCCTCGATACCGGGTACTCATTTGGTCTAACTTCCGGTTATGATGGTGGTCTGTTTGCAAAACTTTCAGCCGGAATTATCCATAAAATAAAGTATAAATCCGATTTCTATGGTTGTGTATTTGCAGGTGTCAATTCAATAAAAACAAAGGTGGAAGAAACCAATGAATCAGTGATTTACAACTATTTTGGTCAGACAGCGATGACAAGTTTTGGACTTAAATTCGGTTTCCACTTCTAAAACTGGTTACTTTCTGAGTCTGAAACGGCATACTTCTGAAATACATTCCTCCATCGGTTTGAATTTATATTCCATCAATTTATGAACCTTTGTTGAACTATAATAAGCTCTGTTTGTAGTTGAACGAGCCATGCCTCTGTCAATTAGTGGTTTATGCCTGAATAATTTTCCTATCGTTTCGGATAAAAATCCAATTCCAACCAACATTCGTTTGCCTACCCCAATAATTGGTTCCGGTTTATTGAATCCCTTTGCCATTAAACTCAATACCTGACGGTTCGAACAATTTTCCGAAACTAAAACAAATCTTTCTGCTGTAGTTTCAGATTTGACCAGTTGTATCATTATTTTTACAACATCCTGAACATCAATATAGCCACTACCTCCATTCGTGTAAAAAATCAAGCCTTTTTGTACTCTGGCAAACAACTCAGAACTTCCGGTATCGGTTCCCGAAACACCTAAAACAACTCCCGGATTAACGATTACAGCATTTAATCCTTCTTTTATACCTTTCCAGACTTCCTGTTCAGAATAATACTTGCTTCGTGAATACGTTGACTGCGTTGGAGAATCAATCCAAATACCATTTTCGTCAATTATCTCCTTGTTATCAGTCTTTCCGCAGGCTGCAATGGAACTTACAAAACAAAGTTTTTTAACCTGATTCGACAAACATGTATTCACAATATTTTTTGTTCCTGATACATTTGTTTCCATCACATTCGAATCGTTTGATCCAAGTGAAACAACTGCTGCACAATGATATACAATTCTTGCGCCTTTCAAAGCTGAGTTTACGGATTTCTCATCGAGCATATCAGCTTCAATCCAGTCAATTCTCTCCAAAAATACAATTGGTGATTTTGTATAAAAACTGAATATTATAAGTAATGAATCCAACTTACTATTTTTACGGCGAGTTGCAGATACTCGTTCATTTTCCTGTAAAAGATGCCACATCAGGTGTCCTCCGACCAATCCGGTTGCCCCGGTTACCAATATCATTTTGTCATTTTTTATATTGATTCTCAAAAATACGGAAAGAAAACAGTATTTTTGCACAAATTTCACGGAAAGTAAAAGTCATTTTTAAAAATATGCAAACCATTTGTGTTTACTGTGCTTCCAGCACTCAAATCAAGCCCACATTTTTTGACGCAGCAGAGCGTTTAGGCAAAATCTTTGCCGAAACTGGTTTGTCAGTGGTCTTTGGGGGTGGATGTTCCGGTTTGATGGGAAAACTGGCTGATACGATAATGGCTGAAAATGGCAAAATTACAGGTATCATACCAAGGTTTATGATTGACGAGGAGTGGCATCACCCAAATTTGAGTGAATTGATTGTAGTTGAAACCATGCATGAACGTAAAGCGTTGATGGCAGAAATGGCAGATGCAGTGGTTGCTTTACCGGGCGGTTGTGGCACGTTGGAGGAACTTTTGGAAGCAATCACCTGGAAGCAATTGGGGATAATGTCCTCACCCATAGTGATTTTAAATACGAATGGTTATTACGACCCGTTAATTGAAATGCTTCACCGCGCTGTGGAAGAAAAGTTTATGCGCGAAATACACAAAAATATGTGGATGGTGGTAAGCACACCTGAAGAAGTAATTCCTGCAATTTCAGCATCAAATGGCTGGGGTAACAACGCCCGTAGCTTTGCTGCAATATAATAAAGCCCAATGAATCAACCAGATACTTTACATATTGTCAAGGATAGTTTGTCAACACTGACGGACTCTACAGCCATAGCTGATTCACTTGCTAAAGCAGATTCATTACATTTGGCAGATTCATTGAGAATTATTGCTCAAATTCCACGAGGATTTTTGGGAATTACTCATCCTTCAATGCCTCAAACTGAAAGTTGGGTATTTATCATTCTTATATTACTTTTTTTTCTTTTTGTTTATTCTATCAGTCAATCGATGGGGTTGATATCCGATACGATTAAAACATTTTTTCATGTAAAAGACAGATCCAGTATCTTCAGCAAAGCTACTGTGAACGATTCCCGTTTCAGATTCTTCTTAATCATTTTTTCTATTGGTTCGTTAAGTTTATATGCCTATTTGTTACTTCACAACCCTGTGCAGCCTTTCTCTTTAGAAGAGTTTTGTTTGTTTTTACTTAGCACTTCGATATTTTTTGGAATAAAGTCACTGCTTTTTGATTTAATTGGTTACGTTTTCATAAATACAGGAAATTTGAAATTAGCTAAAGGTGCTTATTTTAATATAGTTTCTTTCTGGGGCGTATGCTTGTTTCCGATCCTTTTTCTACAAATATATATTCCTGATAATCTTATTGGAATCACACAAATATTAAGTCTTTTTGTAAGCATTTCTGCAGGTATACTTATCATTATCAAATTATTTCAGATATTTTTCCAAAAAATATTAGCTTCGTTTTATATATTATTGTATCTTTGCACCCTCGAAATTTTACCCTTAATTATTTTGTTTAAGGTGTACAAATTAATCGTTTAGTGTTATTACTTTCTAAATTTACGCCATTGAAAATCAAGAAGATACTCGTATCACAGCCCCAACCAACCACCGAAAAATCACCCTATTTTGATATAAGCGAAAAGTACAGTATCAAGATTGATTTTCGTCCTTTTATCAAGGTTGAGCCTATTTACGCCAAAGAGTTTCGTACTCAACGCATATCAATTTTAGATCATACGGCTATTATTTTTAATGCCCGACACGGAATTGACCACTTTTTCAGACTCTGCGAAGAGTTGCGCGTTACAATTCCTGAAACAATGAAATACTTTTGTGTTTCTGAAAGTGTTGCCTTGTATTTGCAGCGTTACATCCATTACCGTAAACGTAAAGTTTTTTATGGCGCCTCAGGCAAACTGGCTGATTTGGTTATTATTATGAACAAACACACAGATGAGAAATACTTATTAATCACATCGGATGTTCAGAATGAAGATACAATGGCTACAATTGAAAAAGCGAAAATAACATACAACAAGACCACCATGTACAAAACGGTGAGCAACGATTTTGGTCCGGATGAAGAATTTAATTACGACATGTTAATGTTCTTCAGCCCGATTGGAATTGCCTCTTTGTTGAAAAATTTCCCTGATTTTGTTCAGGGTGATACTCAGATTGCAGTTTTTGGTGCAACAACAGCTCAGGCTGTACGTGATGCAGGTCTCCGCCTTGATTTGGAAGCACCCCAACCCGGATTTCCTTCAATGACAGCGGCACTGGACAATTTCCTGAAAGAATATACCAAGAAACAAAAGAAATAATCCAATTCGAAAATATTGCGCTATCCCAAAAGTATCGAAGAAATTCAGTACTTTTGGGATAGTTTATTTTTATACTCAATGAAACATCCGAATTCATTTCCAAAATCTGAGCATTTGTGTGGCGATAAATCTATCACAAAAGTTTTTGAAACTGGAGAATCATACTTATGCTATCCGCTTCGGGTGGTTTATTTAATTCAACCCTTGAATGATTCGGAAACAACAAAAGTTTTGGTTGGTGTTCCGAAAAAACGATTTAAAAGAGCAAACAAACGCAACAGAATTAAACGGCTCATGCGTGAAACGTACCGTTTAAACAAACATATTGTTAGCGATACGTTGACCGAAAAAAGACTTCAAATCCTTATTGCTTTCAATTATGTGAGTGATGAAGAACTCGATTTCGCTAAAATTGAGAAGAAAATGAAAACTGCATTAGAACGCCTGCAACAAATAATTGAAACTTATAGTCCTGTTATTTGTTGATATACTATAATCATCGACAATGAAAAAGATACTTCGTTTTATATTCCTTCTGCCTGTATATTTTTACCGATACAGCATTTCACCACTTTTGCCTTCCAGTTGTCGTTACACACCAACCTGTTCACAATACAGTATTGAAGCAGTAAAAAAACATGGCATTATCAAAGGTGTATGGCTCTCGGTAAAACGTATTTCGAGCTGCCATCCATGGGGAGGAAGTGGATATGATCCTGTTGCGTAATTATGGCATTTGGTTCGCTGTTATCTTAAATTATTTAAAACCAGACTACTTTTATCAAATAAAACATATCTTTGCGAAATTACATAATTATAGAATTCTAATTTTACTTGAATAATATCATCAGATATATTGCACTTTATCCGGTCTCCTTTCTTTATGGTATCATAACCGGAATTCGGAACTGGCTGTTCGATCAGGGAATACTTCGAACAACAGAATTCGATATTCCCATAATTAATGTGGGTAATTTAACTGTGGGTGGAACAGGAAAAACTCCTCATACTGAATTCATTTTGAGCATTTTACAAACTGATTGGAAAATTGCTATGTTAAGTCGTGGTTACAAGCGTGAAACTTCTGATTTTTATTTTGCTGATGAAAATACAAATGCCCGAAAAATCGGAGACGAACCTTATCAGATTCATAAAAAGTTCCCTGATATTTCGGTAGCTGTTCATGAAAAGCGTGTGCCCGGTGTAAAAAAACTGCTTGAAATTGTTCCTAAATTACAACTGGTTGTTCTTGACGATGCTTTTCAACACAGGTATATTCATGCAGGACTTTCTGTTTTACTCACCGATTTTTCAAACCTTTATTGTCAGGACTTACCACTTCCTGCAGGAAATTTACGGGAATGGAGAAGTGGTAGTAAGCGTGCTGATATTATTATTGTGACAAAATGTCCGGCTAATCTGAAGCCAATTGAAATGCGGATTATTGAGACAGAGCTGAAACCGGAAAACAATCAATCACTCTTTTTCTCTAACTATGTGTATGATGAAATTATACCTGTATTTCCTGATTCTGAGCCGGAAAGCTGGACATTTAAAACGATAAAGGAAGCCAAAGCAGGTGTGTTATTAGTTGCCGGAATTGTATCACCTAAACCAATTATTGAACAGATAAAGAGGTTTACCAATAATGTATCCTCTCTGTTTTTCGATGACCATCATACGTTTCAGTCAAAAGATTATAATCTGATTATGAGTAAGTTCGAAGCTTTTAAATCAGGCGAAAAAATACTTTTAGTTACTGAAAAAGATGCTGCACGAATGGTTTCGGACAAAAGATTTCCGGAATTTTTAAAATCACGAACATTCGCTTTGCCAATTCGTGTAGAGATATTAAACAATCAAGAATCATTATTTATTCAAAAAATTAAAAATTATGTTGTTGAAAATTCAAGAAACTGCTGATTTCCTTCGCGCAAAAATTCCATCAGAACCAAAAACAGCCATTATTTTGGGAACAGGTTTAGGCAATCTGGTTACTCAAATTACTGACAAAACTGAAATTCCATACGAAATCATACCCAATTTCCCGGTTTCGACCGTTGAAGGGCATAGCGGTAAACTTATTATTGGAAAATTAGGAAATGTTGATGTATTGGCTATGCAAGGACGTTTCCATTATTATGAAGGTTATGATATGAAAGCCGTTACTTTTCCGGTTCGGGTAATGAAGGCACTCGGAATAGAAACTCTGTTGGTTTCAAACGCTTCGGGTGGAGTGAATCCTGATTTTGAAATTGGTGACCTGATGATTATTACCGACCATATCAATCTTTTCCCTGAGCATCCGTTGCGTGGAAAGAATTTTTCTGAATTAGGTCCTCGCTTCCCCGATATGAGCGAGGCCTATTCCAAAGAACTGATTGCCAAGGCAAAACGCATTGCTGCTGAAAATAACATTCGCGTGGTGGAAGGCGTGTATGTGGGTACCACCGGACCAACTTTCGAAACTCCAGCAGAATACCGCTATTTCCGCAATATTGGTGCTGATGCAGTGGGTATGAGCACTGTGCCGGAAGTAATTGTAGCAAATCATGCCGGAATTAAATGTTTTGGAATTTCCATTGTAACCGATTTGGGCGTTCCGGGTAAAATTATCGAAGTTACCCACGAAGAAGTTCAGGAAATCGGAAATTCCGTTCAGCCACTTATGACACTGATTATGAAAGAGCTGATTAATCAGTAATAACGATTAAACAAAAAAAAGACCTGTCAGTAAATTTCGGACAGGTCTTTTTTGATCTATTTAATTGAATCTTAGTCTCTTTCGATATAAGCCAGCACTTCGCCTTTGCGCACAATTTCTCCTTGTTTCTTTTCGATACCTACAACACGACCATTACAGAAACTTCCAATATGTTCCAAACCGTAGTTGGTCTGAATGGTGCAAAGTGTATCGAATTCCTTGTATTGTTTGCCATGAACCGGCTCAACTGACCCTTCATTGAAATCAAGTTCCCAAATTACACGTCCGGTGGCGTTGGACACAACCGGCTCAGCATTAGGATATTTCAACGCACGTAAATCAGGTATCTCAATATTTCCACCTGCATATTTTTCCTTTATAGCAGCCTCCAATTCAGCTTCAAATCGTTTTTTAGCTTCACCCGACTTATAATCAATATATTGTTTTCCATGCATTGCAAATTCGAACAATTCTTCATCATCTTTGCCTCTGTCCCACCCTTTTTCTTTCATTTCGGCAATGAATTTATCCAACTCGTTCGGATAATTATCCTGTGGATTGCCTTCGAAAAACTCAAATTTATTCTTTTCGGCTAGTGCGATGATTTCAGGATCAAGTGTTCCGGGAAGTCTACCGGCTTTACCCAAAATCATATCCCAGCTATTTTTGTCAATCATGCTCCATCGTGGCTGCCCTTTAACGAGGAACATAACATTCATCAACGCAATATTTTTTACATATTGGCTGAATGGCGTTACCAACGGTGGATTGCCGAGTTTTGGCCATATATATTTCACTTCGTCGAATAGCATTACCAACAATTCATCGGTGCTGAGTTCTTTTTTATTCACGTTTTTCAGGTATGAATTGATTCCGGCATGAACACCTTTTAAATCGGCCATAAGCGAACCCATCATTCCACCAGGAAGTCCGCAGCCCACGAGCAGCGAAGTCATGAATTTGTTGCGTTCATCAATAAAGTAACCCAGAAAATCGTCCACAAAGCTCTGAGTCAACCGACGAGCTTCCATGTATGCATTCATATTGATTTCAGGCACTTTGAAGCCTGCGTCTTTGAGCATAGCCTGAATGGTGATCACATCCGGATGAACCATACCCCACGAAAGTGGTTCCATTGCAACATCGAGATAGTCAATTCCAGCTTTGGCTACTTCGAGCATAGAAGCTACTGAAAAGCCCGGTCCTGAATGACCGTGATATTGCATTATGATATGTGGATGAGCCGTTTTAATAGCTTTGGTAATTTTTCCCAACATTTCGGGGCGACCGATACCGGCCATATCTTTCAGACAGATTTCATCGGCACCGGCTTCAATAAGCTGCTCGGCCATGTTGATATAATATTCAGCTGTGTGAATTTCGGAATAGGTGATACACAAGGTAGCCTGAGCAATCATTCCGGCAGCTTTGGCATACTGAATAGACGGAATAATGTTGGTCACATCGTTCAAACCGCAGAAAATACGCGTAATATCCACACCCTGAGCCTTTTTCACTTTATACATCAACTCACGCACATCGGCAGGAACAGGATTCATGCGCAAACCGTTTAAACCACGATCGAGCATGTGAGTCTGAATACCCACTTCGTTAAAAGGCTTGGTAAAGGTGCGAACTGCATCGTTCGGATTTTCTCCGTAAAGCAGATTCACTTGCTCCGAAGCTCCACCATTGGTTTCCACACGTGCAAAACAACCCATTTCTATAATTACCGGGGCAATTTTCGCCAACTGGTCTTTGCGTGGCACATACTTACCTGACGATTGCCACATATCGCGGTAAACAAGACTGAATTTAATTTCCTTCATTTTTATAATCCGTTTTGATAGTTTTTCAAAAAAAAGATAGTTAATCGAAATCTAAAACAACACAACAACCTGACAATCTGAATGATATGATTTTTTATTATTGCTTTTAATTTGAGTACAAATATCCGACATTTATTTTGATAAAAAAAGGAATTAGAGAAAAATTTCTTTAATTATTTTGCATGTTTTTTCAGGAGGAAAAACACCATTAAAGTAAAGTGTTAGTTATTGAAATTAAATGGAAAAAGAATGGCAAGAAAAATTAAAATCCCGAAGCAGAGTGAAGAAAATTGTATCAAAATAAAAGTTATGCAAAATCAAAAATTCATTTTCAAATAACTGCATAAAATTGTAAACTAAAACCTATTCCACCCAAAGAACCAAACCTTTCAGATACTCTCCTTCGGGATGATAAATATTAATCGGATGGTCGGCAGGTTGGGTGAGCTGGTGAAGGATTTTCACGTTGCGACCTGTTTCGGCAGCTGCGCTGAAAACAGCCAGTCGGAACTGGTCTTTGCTTACCACCTGTGAGCAGGAGAAAGTAAACAAAATTCCGCCCGGTTTAATTTGTTTAATGGCATTGGCATTCAAGCGTTTGTAGCCTTTCAGTGCGTTGCGCAACGCGTCGCGGTGTTTGGCAAAGGCAGGCGGGTCGAGAATAATCAGGTCGTACTGATGCTCATTGGCATTCAGGTATTTAAATGCATCCTCGGCAAAAGAGGCGTGACGTTTTTCGTTCGGAAAATTGATTTTCACGTTTTTATCAGTCAGGTCAATGGCTTTGGCTGAGCTATCCACCGAATGAACTAACGCAGCTTTACCCCGCAAGGCATATACCGAAAATCCACCGGTGTAGCAGAACATATTCAACACCGATTTTCCAGCAGAATAGCGTTCGAGCAGGGAGCGGTTTTCGCGCTGATCGACAAAAAAACCTGTCTTCTGACCTTTCAGCCAGTCAACCTGAAACTCCAATCCGTTTTCAATGGCTTTGAGATTCGGATTTTCAGAACCAATCAGATAGCCGTTTTCGTTTTCAATATCAGCCTTGAAAGGTAAAGTCGTTTCCGATTTATAATAGACACTTTTCACTTCCGGCACGTTTGCAACAATAGCTTTGGCAAGTTGCTGACGGATTTCGTGCATTCCCACCGAGTGAGCCTGCATCACCGCCGTGTCGTCGTACACATCCACAATAAGCCCTGGGAGCGAATCGCCTTCACCATGTACCAGTCGATAGGTGTTATTGCTTACCGATACCAATCCAAGTGATTGACGCATAGTATAAGCCCGACTGATTTTCAGACTCCAGAAAGCATCATCAACAGTTGTATCTTCGAACGAAATAACCCGAACAGCAATACTGCCGATCTGACAATGTCCCAGCGCCAAAAAACCACCGGCAGCATCCACCACCTTAACCAGTTCCCCTTCAGTGACTTTTCCTTCAATTCGCTGAATGGCACCGGAAAACACCCAGGGATGAAACCGTTTGAGACTTTCTTCTTTTTTGGGTTTGAGATGGACAGTTATCATAAGGAAGTCGGTAGTTTTTAGTAAGTAGTTGGTAGTTTATTCGTTTGAGGCAGTTTCCTGCTGTCTTGCAAGTAATTTTTGTTCCTGCAATTCCCGTTGTTCCTGAGCGTGATCAAAAAGAAGTTTTTCATATTGCTTGCGGGTGAGTCGGGTTTCCCTCATCAGTTGCAGGTAAATTTCTAAACTTGCCCAGGCATCGGTGGCGGCATAACGTAATTGTTGTTCAGTCAGCTCCTGGCTTTCCCAATTGGTGAGGCGTTGTGATTTGGAAATCTTTTTGCCGAAAAGGATAGCGTAAATTTTCTGAAGTCCAAGTTCAAGAATGCCAAATTCCTTTATAATACTCTGAATATCAATGCAACTCCCGGGTCGGAACTTGTGAAGTTTGTTCAATCCATTCAAATCATCACGAAGCGAAAGGCCAATTTTCATTATTTTTTCGTCAGCAAGGAAATCTGCCAAAACTGTTGGCAAACCGATATAATTAAGGCGAAACAGAAAACAATGATCGGTGGTAGAAATCTGTACCAAAGAAACTTTATGATATGTTCCACGAGTAAAAGATGGTTTGGTTTCAGTGTCAATACCCACAATGGTTGCTTTGCACAATTCTTCTATGGCGGGTTGAATTTTCAACACATCGTCTACCAGCGTAATTTTGCCTTCGAACAAAACAACCGGCATCTGGTTGACTTCCTCTTTTGTGATTTTGGGTTTTAGCATTTTCTATATCAATAAATTACCCAGATCGTCATCATTATCATCGTGCAGAAAGTTCAGAAACGAATTGCGATCGAGTTTGCTTTGAATTTCCGCTTCATCTTCCTTTTCTATATCAAATCCATCGGCAAAACGGATGGCATGCAAAGCCTTAAGCGCGTTCAGGAGTTTTTGCCCCCAATGTTCGGCAAAGGTTCTCAGGCAAGCCACCAACGCATCGTTCATAATATCCATATCGGCCAATTGATAATTGGCGGCAAAATCTTTCAGTTCCTGGTAAATATCGGCCATATTTTCCGAAACAAAAGCTGCAATTGGTGTATCGCTAATTACCATATCGGGATGAAAAACTTCCAGATAGGAATCGTCGGCACCCATAATCATCTCCAGTTGTTCTTTTACAAACAGATAATCTTCTTCGGTCACAAAAGTTTCGGGGACATCCTCAAATACAGGCTCTGGAGCTTCAAGCAAGCTTGTTTTCAAATATAAAAGGGGCAATAGTTTTACCGATTTACGAATAAAATCTGTTTTCGGGAAATCAGTTGAATGTTCTAAAAACAAGCAAGTTTCGGCAGCTACAGTCACAAATTCAATGACATTTTTGCTGTAAACGATATGGTCGGGTAATTGATCGAAATCCATCTTTTATAACTTTATTGGCAAGCGCTACAAAATTACTAAAAATAATTCGTTCGGACGTTAAACCTTAAATGGAATAGAAATAAAAAAACAATAAAAAATCCCTTCAATTTTTCTAAACATAAATAAGTGATAAATTGTTTTAAATACAAATAAAGCTGTACATTTGTAGACTGAAACCCTTTAAAATTTAATGTTATGGAAGATAAACTTATCACACTAAAAAACTACGAAACAGTGGTTGAAGCCATGTTTGATCAGGAACTACTAAAAGAAAACAACATTGATTCGAGCATTAATAATGAGGATGCAGTTGATTTGATGCCTATGTTTGGTGAACTGAATGAAGGACTGAGAATCCTTGTTTTTGAAAAAGACTACGAAAAAGCATTGAAATTATTGGAAGATTACGGAAATGCTGTAGACAAATCTGATACAGATGAAGAAGAATAATCAGTTATTTCAATAAATCTTCAATTTTATTCCCCGAAACCGGATGCACCAAATCAGGTGTAATTTCCAATAATGGTATTAGCACAAAATCCCGCTCTGTTAGTAACGGATGCGGGATTTTTAATTCAGGTGTGTCGATTATCTCCTTGTCATACAACAAAATATCAATATCAATTAACCGGTCGGCATAACCCTTTGCCGTTTTGGCAGTTCGGCCAAGTTCACGTTCAATTTCTTGTGTCTTCACAAATAAATCCAGAGGCAATAAATTAGTTTCCACCAAAACAACCACATTCAAAAATTCATTCTCCGATTCAAATCCCCAGGATTTAGACACATAAATACCTGATTGGCAAGTAATTTCACCAACTTTCTGAGAAATTTTCAAAATTGCATCATTCAGATTGCGTTTCTTATCTCCTAGATTTGTTCCTAATCCTAAATAAACCAAAGCCATGTTACAAAGATACGACTTTTAAGCGGCAAACAGAAAACGGTAAACAGAAAACAGTAACCAGTTGGCAGTGGCAGTCGGCAGTATTCAGAGGGAGGCAGCAAACAGTTGGCAGTAAATAGAATCAGACAAAGCTCTTACTGCCACTGCCTGCTGCCCACTATTGTGATTTTTCTGCCATTTTGTCAGTTATTCATCCTTCTTGAACTGTCATTTCTCCTTTTTTTATGACAAAATCTAACTATTTTCGAAAAAAGAGCTATTGGCATACGCTTTGTAAAACCATAGTGGTATCAATAAAATGAAAACTCTAACTTATTTAAAATAAATTCAAAAAAAATTATGGGAAAAATTATTGGAATTGACTTAGGAACCACCAACTCGTGTGTTTCTGTAATGGAAGGTAACGAACCTATCGTTATCGCCAACAGCGAAGGAAAACGTACCACTCCTTCAGTAGTTGGATTTGTTGAAGGTGGCGAACGTAAAGTAGGTGATCCTGCTAAACGTCAGGCCATTACCAACCCAACAAAAACTGTTTCTTCAATCAAACGATTTATGGGCGAAAGCTACGACCGTTTGTCTAAAGAAATTGCTCGTGTACCATTTAAAGTGGTAAAAGGTGACAACAATACGGCTCGCGTCGACATTGACGGACGTATGTATTCACCACAGGAAATTTCGGCTATCATTCTTCAAAAAATGAAGAAAACAGCTGAAGATTATCTTGGAACTGAAGTTACTGATGCGGTTATTACCGTTCCGGCTTACTTCAACGACTCACAACGTCAGGCAACGAAAGAAGCCGGCGAAATTGCAGGTTTGAATGTTCGTCGTATTATCAACGAACCTACTGCAGCTGCATTGGCTTACGGTTTGGACAAAACCAACAAAGACATGAAAATCGTGGTTTTCGACTGCGGTGGTGGTACGCATGACGTATCTGTACTGGAACTTGGCGATGGCGTATTTGAAGTAAAATCGACTGATGGTGATACTCACCTTGGTGGAGACGACTTTGACCACCGTATTATCGACTGGTTGGTTGCAGAATTTAAAAGCGAAAACAGCGGACTTGATTTGAGCAAAGACCCAATGGCGTTGCAACGGTTGAAAGAAGCTGCTGAAAAAGCGAAGATTGAACTGTCGAATACCACTTCTTCGGAAATCAAT
>CAIKVR010000396.1 GCA_903830915.1 uncultured Bacteroidales bacterium | reverse complement strand
TTGCGTTTTCAAGAATTTTTAGTTTTCTTGGCAATGAATTGTCATTTGCAAAAGAGTCAATTGCTTTAAACATGTGATTTATTCCAAAAGTACCACTCACAGTAATAAACAAAGTTTCTTCGATTTCATTAAATTTATATTCTATCATGATTTTTTATATAGCTATCGAAGTTGAAAAAGTTTTTTTTCGTTACAAATGTAATACAATAAAACCAACGCTGCAAACGAGGGTAAATTGTATTGTTGTATTAGGTTTCAATACTTATACAGGCAAGCATTTTCCAATTTTTCAAAATGCTTGCCTGATAAGAAAAGATTATTTTTTCACAATCTTCCTGATTTCAAACGTCTTTCCATTTTCCACTTTTAGTAAGAAAATATGATTTTTATGCTGGTGTATTCGTACTGTCTGTTTTAGGTTTTGCAGCACTACGGCGGATGTTGATTGTGTTTTTGTAATAATCAATTTGATAATTTACTTTATCGATAAATGTACTGTAGTCGGCTTCACCATTCAATAAAACCATGGCATTTGTTACATTACAGATGTTTTTGAAAATCTCATCAACAACAACTCTTGCTGCTCGTACATCGCCACTTATGCGGGTTGAAACTTCGGCGCTACGTGTTCCAAAATCTGCAATAAATGATTTGTTAGCTTCGTCTAATTTTTGGAGCAAAACTGTTGCATTACATAGTGCTATATCAGCAGCATAATTATTCATAAGCTGATTGGTGAAGCTTGTCAACGATTCACTTTCGAGGTTATAAGCCTGTTTGCGCATATCGCCCACTTGGTCGATAATGCGTTGAATGCGGTTGGCAGCATTTTGAACTTCGGGTTCGTAGCTCAACAAACCTGATTTAATATTCAACACAAACGAGCGATAGAGCTGATCGCGGAATAAATCCGAATCCTCGATGGTTTTGGTATGCTGACTACCTTGTTCAACTTCGATAGAAGCTAACTCCGCTACCACAGCATCTGCATACGATTGAAAAAACTTGATTACGCCCAATTTCGCCGGCGTTTCGGCAATAAGTTCACTTTTTACAACGGTGTGAAACTGACCGTGTTCATTGTTTTTAAAGTGCGAAAAATCCACTTGATTAATTTTCTTCATCGAATCATTTTTTTTGAGAATTAATAATTTTGTTACTTGTTTTTAAGAATATCATTGAAAATATTGTCGTAAAACCCATGTGGTACTTTGTATTGACCCAAAACCCTGTAGCACTTATGCCGGAAAACTTTGGGTACGCCCAATCCATTGTCGCAAAACTGCGGGGATAATTTGAGTACGCCCAATATATTGCCGAATAACTGCTGCAACACCTTGGTTTGCTCTGAACCTTTGGCTCAAAACTGCGGGAAGACTTTGAAAGGAATCAAAGCATTCCCGCTGTTTTACTGCTCTAAAATGGGTGCGCCCTTTTTAGTTATTCCCTTTCATTCTGATTAATCTGCCTGTCTTTATATCAGATCCGTTAGTCATTTTATAAATATAAAGACCTTCGGTAAGCGGTTTTGTGAATTGAATGGTTTTTTCAATACCAGATTCTAAAGCTCCTTCAAAAACACGATACATCAATTCGCCTGTAACTGAAAAAATATCAATGGTTGTTTTGCCTTGATTTTCGGGTGTAAAACGGAAATTAACTAGTCCATTGCTTGGATTTGGATAAACCGACCATGCCACTTTACCTATTTCTGATATTTCAGTAACTGTACCGCAACTTGTATTATAACTTGCCCCGTCATCTTTACTGGTCCAGTTGGCAGTTGAATATGCGGCATCATCTACCTGAATGCAGGTTAAGTCGGCATTGTTTGTTGCATTAAAGTTTGACGCGGAAATGTTGGTATTATTCCCGTTTTTCACATTCAAACTGGTAAGTGAATTATAGTTGCAATACAACTCCTGAAGCAATGTATTGGTGGAGAAATCTAAACTTGCCAGTTTATTGTACGAACATTCAACTAAACTAAGATGAACAAGTCCACTAACATTCAAGGTTGTCAACAAATTGTTATTACAACACAAATAAACCAGTGCAGCATTTGAAATTAAATTCAAGCTGCTAAGTTTGTTTCTTTGGCAATACAAATCGGTCAGATTTGTAAGTCCCGAAACATTCAAAGTGGTTAATACATTGTCGTTACAATAAATTTGAGTGAGTGAAGTAAGCCCTATTCCTGAAAAATTCAAACTTGTAAAATTGTTCGTAGAACAGTCAATGTTTGAAAGAGAAGATAGACCGGTGATATTCAAATTGTCAATGGTGTTGTTGCTGCAATATAAAGTTTGGAGAGCAGTATTTGACGTAACATTCAGCGATGTAAGTAAATTGTAGCTACAATTTAATAAAGTTGCATTCGTAAACGCTTCAATGCCTGTCATGTTTGCAATATTTGCACCGCTTACATCAATTTCACCGGTATAGGCTGCTGCTTCATAACACTGTATTACAGCATCGCCACTAATATCTATTCCTGAGATATTTAATAATGCCGACTTTAGGTTTGCATCGGGAATGTTCACATTGCAGGCGGTACAAGTGGTATTATAACTTGCTCCTGCATCTTTGTTAGTCCAATTGGTGGTGGAATAACTCACATTATCAACCTCAATACAGCTTAGTTTCGAATTAGTTCTTGCATCAAAATAGGTCATGTTTGTATTATTTCCATTTTTCAGATTTAATACTTGCAGTGCATTATTCGAGCAGTTGAGATAGCTTAGGTGTGTGTGCTTCGATAAATCAAGACTGGTCAAACGGTTTCCCTGACAATAAACAGTAGTAAGTGCTGTGTTTTTAGACAAGTCTGCTTGAGTG
>CAIKVR010000395.1 GCA_903830915.1 uncultured Bacteroidales bacterium | reverse complement strand
TTAGCAGTCGGTGATGCTGAATTTCAGAAGAAGGCTTTAGGGAAAATGCAAGACATGCATACCATAAAAGGAAAAACAATACTTTTTGTAAGCCACAATATGATTGCGGTAAGGACGCTTTGCAATAAAGTTTTATTATTACAAAATGGAAAAATAGATTCTATTGGCGAGGTTGATTCATTAATTAACAAGTATCTCATTCAGTCGAGAAAAAAATCAAAAATGACCTTTGATGAAAATTCTGAAAATGAAATTATTATTGACCAACAAGACTGAAACTGATAAACTGAAAGGAAATACAATAACGGTTACATACTCCGGTTATGATGATTATGGAAACGTCGGAACGGTATTAACGGATTTTGGAGGAAATATTAAATCAACCGTTAGCTATAGCTATTATAACAGGTTGGATGATCCCGATTTAATAGGAGCTTTATATTTGATTGGTTTTCCGGGAGACCAATCCACTACCTTTGAGCGTAATAACCAAACTTTCAGCAGAAAAGAAAGCTATGTGTATAATAACTTTGGTCGCCCACAATATTACCGCAATTATATTGGTTCAAAACTTATCACGGAAACTGAATATGTTTATTTCCCGTACCCTTATAATTATAATATTGAATATCAAACAGTTCATAATAAAATAACCAATGCGAGTGCAGATGATTTAATCACATCCTACACGTACTGGGATGATAAATGTTCGTTGAAAACCAAAACCGATCCATTCGGGCTTGCTACCAACTATTCTTACTATTCAGACCCAGAATATCCGAATATTCGACTTTTAAGAGATGTGACCGATTATCTTGGGAATAAGGTAACCTATGGGTATGACAATTGGCGAAGAAAGAATAGTGAAGTGAGTACGGTGGGAACTGATGTTATCACTACTTCCATTAGTTTAAACTGGAATACTGAATCTGAACCGAAAAGACTGATAAAGGAAAAGGTAACAATTACTAATCAGCCTGAAACTAATACATATACTGATGCTTTCGGACGTGAAACCCGCAAAACGATACTCGGTTTTGATGGAACGCTTGTATTTACCGATAAGGAATACGACAATTTCGGACATTTACAAAGCAGTACTGCGCCCTATAAAACAAACCCTTTATGCACTACCTACCGTTACGATGAATTTGACCGCCCCACCAGTGTGGTTCAACCTAATGGAAGTACAAGGGCTTATACCTACGCTGGCAATAAAATAAGCGAAAACAAAGACGGAGTAATCACCTCTAAAACTACTGATGCTACGGGTAAACTCATAAGTTCGACCGACGGTGGTGGAGAGGTAATTTATACCTACAGGGCAGATGGACAACCGGACAATGTGAATACGGAGGGTGTAATTACAAGTTTTAAGTATGATGATCCCTATAACCGCCAAACCAAACTGATTGATCCCAGTGCCGGAACGGTACAAACAGCTTATGATGATGCCAACCATAAAGTAACCCAAACATGGAACAGTGGAAAGGTAATTACGACAGTAAGCAATAAATACGGGCAACCCACAAGCAAAACAACACCCGATTTTACGACTAGCTATAATTATGATAACAAAGGAAGACCTACCGGCAGTACCAGCACGAATGGAACTTCTAAAGCTATTGAATATGATACATACGGGCGTTTGTGGAAATCCTCCGAAACGGTAAATGCTAAAAGCTATCAGGAAGTATATGGCTACGATAACGGGCGAATAGGCAGCGTAACCTACAATACCGGAACCGGGACTACACTTTCTAATCTGGCCACGGTGCAGTATAAATATAATGGCAACGGTTATTTGTACAAATTGGTAGACGGAGCAAATCATGTATTACGGCAGGTAAATAGTGTAAATGAATTGGGTCAGGAAACCAATGTATCGCTGGGTAACGGACTGACAACCACCAAAAACTATACCCCTGAAGGACTGCTAACGAGTATTCAAACCGGAACTATCCAAAACATGAGTTACAACTTTAACCGGATAAACGGCACACTGAATTCGCGTTCGGATATAGCACATGGTTTATCCGAAAGCTTTTCGTACGATAACCTGTATCGGTTGAAAAACTACGGTTCAAATACCATGAATTATGCCCCGAATGGTAATATCACGAATAAACCCGAAGTAGGTGCATACACTTACCCCGATGTAAGTAAACCCTATACCTTAGGCTCGGTAAATACAGGCTCTGACCTGAAGAATGAACTGGATGTGACTTATACCGTACTGTCACGCCAGACTTCCATTAATAATGTAACCGGATTAGCTGCTACTTTCACTTATAATGACGATTATGACCGCGCAACCATGCAGATAAAACAAGGTACAACCGAAACGCTAAGCAAAATCTACTTTTTCGGTGGTAAGTATGAGATAGAAACGGTAGGCGGCGTTGATAAACAGCGGTTGTATGTAGATGGTTCGCCTTACGATGCATCGGTTTTAATGGAGAAAGCAGGAAGCAATGCTGCCCAAACCTATTATTTACATCGAGATTATTTGGGAAGTATTACCCAAATTACAGATAATAGTGCTAATTTAGCTGCCGAATACAGCTACGATGCGTGGGGGCGCCTGCGTAATCCGGTGGATTGGACACCTTACACTCAAAGTCAATTGCAGCAATATTCCATGCCTTATGGTGGACGTGGTTATACGGGTCATGAGCAGTTAAATCAGTTTGGCATCATCAATATGAATGCCCGATTATATGATCCATTGCTGGGTAGGTTTTTAGCACCCGATCCGCAAGTGGCTAACCCACTTGAGACCAACGGATTTAACCGATATGCCTATGCATCCAATAATCCATTGCTGTATGTAGATTTCAGTGGTGAAGAATTCAATTTATGGCAGTGGCTATTTCCTAAACAAAATAACACCGGTAATAATTACTATTACTATAATAATGGTAATAACAATTCAGGCAACACCGGGTCAGGTTTTAATTTAGGAAACACAGTAACAGGTCCCTCCGCCGGAGGAGGATATCCTGATTATAATAGCGGTTTTAGTGGAAATACTGGTGGAGGCATGCCAGAAGGTTCATTAAGTGGTATCCCTGGGTTAGTATTATATGGTATCGACTTGTTGTTTGGCAACCATAATCCTGACCCACGATTTTTACCTCATAATGTAACTTACACAGCAGCAGTTATACAGGGTGCCAATGCAAAACCGATAAACCTACCTAAACCTGTAGGTACCGGTGTTTCATCAGTGTATTCTGGGGGAGGAAGGAATTTGAGGGCTGTTACAAAAAATACGTTAGTAGAGACTAATTTAAATGGGGGAGTTCCGGTATACAAATTTGTAGCTCCGCAAAGCTATGGTAGTTGGGGAACAACAGGCTCCGATGGTCTGATACATATCGGTTGCATGTCCTGCCACAATCCTTATATAGGAGCGTATTATTCTGCGGCATATAATTCTCAGGAACGTTTGGGAGGTCAATTAATTTCTACTTTAGTAATGTTGAGTAGTGGTTTTATAGGTAATGGTGGTTCAGAAGAGGGGCTATCTGCAATAGGACCAAGAGCAACTTATCGACAGTATGCAAAAAAAATAGGTGCAAACTATCTTAATGTCACAGATGAGGAATGGACATTTTGTAAGAATTACAATTTCATAAAGGGTGCTGCTGAACGGGGAGATAAAATTGCATTTCCTGGTAAGTTCAACTCACTAGAATTAGACAGGGGTTCGATGCTTGGTTGGGAAATTAGGTATTTTGAGAATAATGGGTATGTGTGGAATTCAAATTTCACGAAACTTATAAAGAAATAGGAGCTGCAATGGAAGATAATTTAACAAAATATATACATGAATATTTCGACAAGTTGGTTGAGATATACGGATTTAAGATAAACGCAGAATTAAACGAAGGGAATTCATACATGCTTGAGTATATCTCTAAAGATTTTGCAATAAAAATTGACAAATACTACAGGGAATTTTATTTGACAGTTTATAGTACTAATGAACCCGACATAAAAATAAACTTATTCAATTTATTGGAATATATAAATTGTGGAAAATTAATTATTCCAAAATCAAAATTTTTTAGTGGCGAAAAAACACTTGAGGAATGCTATAAAAAACAATTTGAATATCTCTATTCTGTTTTAATAGAAAATTATTTTGAGATTAATTATTTTTTCAAAACTGATAAATATAAATCAAACATTGCCAAATTAAAACAATATTGGAAAGATAAATACGGGTAATCAGCCGGTGGAGGATATACTGATTATAGTAGCGGGTTTAGTGGAGGCTATGGTGGTAGTAGTGGTTCGTTAAGTGGTATCCCAGGGTTATTATTATATGTTGGAGATTTAGTCTTTAACCATAATCCAGATCCTCGGTTTTTACCCCATAATGTCACATATGGGGCAACAGTTATACAGGGTGCCAATGCAAAACCTGTAAACCTGCCTAAACCCGTAGGTACCGGTGCTTCTAGCGTGTATTCGGGGGGAGGGAATAGAAGGAGTAATAGTGGAAATGGTATTAATTCGGAATCACTTATTGCATCAATGACTTATAGTGCTACGATGGTAAATAATTATAGATCACATGGAAAGTTAATTCTGTATGATGAAAATGGAAATGTTATAACTAATTATTCTGCATCAAGTGGTAGTGGATCTGGCAAAGTTGCAAGAACACTACCTGCAGGAAATTATTATGCATATGGTTATGTCAATATAACTGATCCTAAGAGTCGATTCATGTATGATGGTATCGGATTTAAAGCGTTTCTTGGTCCTGAAAAGGTTTGGGACCCTTTCCTTAATAGATTTCGAGATGGTTTACGTATACATCCTGCTAAATTAGGAACATTGGGTTGTATTGGTTTGAATGAAGGGGCACCAATGCTTCTTGACTTTCAAAGAAGATGGTTGGATGCTATTAAGATAAATAAAACCATTCCAGTAAATGTTGTTTATTACTAATTAAATCTTAAAAAATGAAAAAAAATATATTGTTTCTGATATTAATAATCTCGGCAACTCATTTGAGTTGTGCAATTACACCTATAAACACATACAAAGGATGTATTACTGAATTTTATAGGTTATTATTCTTTAATGAAAAAGTTACAATCGCACAACTAAATAATGTATTTCTTCATGAAAACTATAATTGGGAAGCAGACCAATTAATCAATCAGGGAACATCTAAATTGAACAAACTTCAACTTTCGGAATTGATA
>CAIKVR010000394.1 GCA_903830915.1 uncultured Bacteroidales bacterium | reverse complement strand
GTTGTGGAATGAGTTTTATCAGGAAGTGCCGCAAGGTTCTGCCAATCATCTGGCTCAAAAACTACTTGCCTTTTGTGAAAGTGTTTTTGCAAAATATCCGCTTTCGGATGATTTTGCTTATGAGCCGGAATTCAATGCGCTTTACACAGAACTGACAGGAACTATCGTCATTTGGATGGAAGAACATGAGCTTCAATAAAAAGGCGCATCTCGCTGCCAATATTGAAGCCATACGGCTGGCGTTTGCACTTGAAAAAGAGCATCGCCAGCCAACTGTGGAAGAGAGAGCAGCTATTCAGAATTATTCAGGGTTTGGCGGATTGAAATGTATTCTCAATCCAGCCCAGACCTTGTCTGATTATGCCTATTGGCCAAAATCCGAACTGGATCTTTTCCCACTCGTAGCAGAATTACAGCTTCTTATTCGTAAAAATAGCAATACGGAAGAACAGTATAAACGGACTTGGGGAAGTCTAAAGAATTCCATACTGACTTCCTTTTACACACCAACGGAAATTGTCACCACCATTGCGGACACCTTGCAACAAAGTGGAATCACCCCAACTCGCTTCCTCGACCCATCGGCAGGTATGGGCGAATTCATTTCTGCTTTCCAACAAACAGCACCGGAGGGTAACTCTATTATGAGTTTTGAGAAAGACTTGTTGACCGGCAAACTCCTTTCGCAATTATATTCCAACAATACGGTTAACATCAATGGCTTTGAAGAAATCGAATCGAGGTACAACAATTATTTTGATGTAGTCTCGTCCAACATTCCGTTTGGGGATGTTTCTGCCTTTGATTTCGGTTTCTCAAAGAGTAAGGAAAAAGCAAAACAACAATCCACCCGTGCTATTCACAACTATTTTTTCATCAAAGGAGTTGATACCCTGCGTGAAGGTGGTATTCTGGCTTTTATTACTTCTCAAGGTGTAATGAATTCACCTCAAAACGAAGTAATCCGTCAATGGTTGATGGACAATACCAATTTTGTATCGGCAGTGAGATTACCCAATAACCTGTTTGTGGACAGTGCGAATACAGAGGTCGGAAGCGATTTGATTGTCCTGCAAAAGAACTCAGCCAAAACAGAATTGACCGAAGATGAAAAACTGTTTGTAAAGAGTTCCTTGCTTAGCAGTGGTGTTGTAACCAATAGCTATTTCAAAAATACCCAACGCGTAGTCCATACCAAAGGTAGTCTCGATACTGACCAATACGGAAAACCTGCTATGGTGTTCTTACACGAAGGAGGAGTAAAAGGCATGGCAAATGACCTAGGGATTATGCTAACTGATGATTTTTCTAATCGGCTAAATCTGGAACTGTACGAACAGAATAAGCTTCAATCAACAACACAATCGCTTCAATCAACAACTCACCATCTTCAATCAATTACAGAAACAAAACCAATCTCAATCGATAGCAATTCGATTATTCCCCAACCAGAAGTTGCCAAAGTAACTGAAGATGCACCTCTTCTGACTCTCTATGACCTCTTCGACATGAATGTCGTAGAACGTTCTCAGATTATAGTCAAAGTCAAACATAACGGTCCAAAACGCATTCAAACCCGGCAGCCATCCCTTTTCGATTTGCCTTTTGAATCAGTGGAAGTTAAAGCAGATGCTAAACCAACTTTAGCAAAAGTTCCGACACAAGTTCCAATTTCAACACCGATGGAGCCTGAGTTGTCAATGGAACCACGTCCATACAGCGGGATACGAGAATCGCATTATCAAATTGGTTCGCTGGTGAACATGGAATCACAAGTGGGTTATTTATCCGATGTGTATAACGATGGAGCGACATTCACACCATTGAAGCTAAGCTCACTCCAACAGGAGAAGGCCTTGCTGTATATCGATTTGCGTGATGTTTATCAACGGCTATATACCTTCGAAGCCGAGAAACGGGAAGAACACAAATCGTTTCGGTTGGAAATGAATTCGTTTTATGATGAATTTATCAGACGATACGGACAACTTTCAAACCCCAAGAATCTAGATTTAATCAAGATGGACAGTGGTGGTAAGGATATCCTGTATCTTGAACGCTCACTAGATGGACAAATGGTAAAGGCTGATATTTTTGATCATCCTGTCTCATTTAATGCCAATGAAATAACCCACGCAGAAAGTTCAGAAGAAGCTTTATCCGCATCACTCAATAAATTCGGCGAAGTCAATATCGAATACATGACTTCGCTCTTGCCCGAAAAGAACCGTGAAGAGTTTTTGCAAGAACTCCATGGACGAGTTTATTACAACCCACTGGTTGAGAATTATGAGATTAAAGAGAAATTCATTGCCGATAATGTGGTTGAAAAAGCAGAATCCATTGAGCAGTATCTAACCGAACACCCAGCCGATGCTCTCTCAAAACAATCGTTGGATGTATTGCAACAGGCTATTCCCCGACCAATTTCTTTTGATGAACTGGATTTCAATTTTGGCGAACGGTGGATACCGACCGGCATGTATAGCAAATATGCCTCGTATTTATTCGATACCAATACCACCATTCACTATTCAGCCGTTGCAGATGAGTTTTCTGTCAATGCAACCAACCTGAATGCCAATATCTATGACAAATACGCCGTGAAATCCCAAAGCCGAACCTTTAATGGATTGGCATTAATGAAACATGCACTCGTAAATACTTCACCCGATATTACCAAAAGTATCATGGTGGGCGATACTGAAGTTCGGGTAAGGGATAGTGAAGCCATACAAATGGCTAATGCGAAAATCGATGAGATTCGCAAAGGATTTTCCGATTGGCTCAACGAACAATCACCCGAATTTAAAGAGAGGCTATCCAATCTATATAACCGTAAATTCAATTGCTTTGTGCGACCGGATTATAACGGCTCCCATCAAACTTTTCCTCAACTAAATCTAAAGAATCTGGGCATTGAAGATCTTTATGGTAGTCAGAAGGATGCTGTATGGATGTTGAAACAAAACGGTGGAGGTATCTGTGACCACGAAGTGGGAGCCGGAAAAACACTTATCATGTGCTGCGGAGCCTACGAAATGAAACGGCTCGGACTAGCCAACAAACCCATGATTATTGGGCTAAAGTCAAACGTACAGGAAATAGCACAAACATTCAAAAGTGCCTATCCTAATGCCCGTATCCTTTATCCAGGCAAAGAAGATTTTACACCCGACCATCGGGTAAAGATTTTTAATGACATAAAGAACAACAGTTGGGATGCAGTTATTCTAACGCATGACCAGTTTGGTATGATTCCCCAATCTGCCGAAATGCAGCAAAAAATCTTGCAGGCAGAATTGGATAGCGTAGAAGAAAATCTGGAAGTCCTCAAACAACAGGGACGGGAAATCTCCCGGGGTATGCTCAAAGGAGTGATTAAACGTCAACAGAATCTGGAAGTAAAACTGAAAATCATAGCTTCCGATATCGCCGAACGAACTGATAAAGTTGTTGACTTCAATATGATGGGTATCGACCATTTATTCGTGGATGAAAGCCACCGATTCAAGAACCTGATGTTTAGCACCCGCCACGACCGTGTAGCAGGTCTTGGTAACTCTGAAGGCAGTCAGCGTGCACTGAATATGCTCTTTGCCATTCGCACTATACAGGAACGAACTGGCAAAGACTTGGGTGCAACCTTTCTTTCGGGAACAACCATTTCAAATTCGCTCACAGAACTTTATCTGATATTCAAATACCTGCGTCCAAAAGAACTGGAGCGCCAAAACATCAATACTTTCGATGCATGGGCAGCTATTTTTGCCAAGAAAACGATTGATTATGAGTTTTCGGTGACTAACCAGATAGTTCAGAAGGAACGTTTCCGTTATTTTATCAAAGTTCCTGAACTGGCAGCTTTTTATTCTGAGATTACAGATTTCAGAACAGCCAAAGGAATTGGTATCGATCGACCTGAAAAGAATGAAATCATGCACAATATTCCACCTACACCACAGCAGGAAGTATTTATTGAAAAATTGGTGCAATTTGCTCAGACGGGTAATGCTGAATTATTGGGTAGAGCACCGTTGTCGGATAGTGAGCAAAAAGCAAAAATGTTGATTGCAACAGATTATGCCCGAAAAATGTCGCTGGACATGCGTATGATTAGTCCAGAGTATGAAGACCATGAGGATAATAAAGCCTCCCATTGCGCCGCTAAGATTGCCAAATACTACCATACCTACAATGCTCAAAAAGGAACACAGTTCGTATTCACGGATTTGGGAACTTATAAGCCAGGTGAATGGAATCCGTGTAGTGAGATTAAACGAAAGTTAGTCGAAGACTACGGTATTCCGGCACACGAAATTCGGTTCATTCAGGAAGCCAAAAACGACAAGGTAAGGAAATCCTTTATTGATGGGATGAATGCAGGAAAAATACGTGTATTGTTTGGTTCAACTGAAATGTTGGGAACAGGTGTTAATGCACAGAAACGAGCTGTAGCTGTACACCATTTAGATACGCCATGGCGACCCAGCGATTTGGTTCAACGGGATGGTCGTGCTGTAAGGAAAGGAAACGAGATTGCCAAGTTCTATGCCGAGAATAAGGTAGATGTAATTATCTATGCTGTTGAGAAAAGTTTGGATTCTTATAAGTTCAATTTGCTCTACAACAAACAACTCTTTATTCAACAACTCAAGAACAATAATATGGGAAGTCGTACCATCGACGAAGGGAGCATGGATGAAAAGTCGGGCATGAATTTCTCAGAATATGTGGCTATACTTTCCGGTAATACTGATTTACTAGAAAAAGCCAAACTGGAGAAAAAAATTAGTTTTCTGGAAAGTGAACGTCATGCCTTTAACCGAAGTAAATCAAATTCAGGTTTTAAATTAACCGAGATGACCCGAACAATCGACAGCAGTCAAGAAATGATAGCCCGTATGAACAAAGATATAAAGATACTAAATGACAAGTTACAACTGGATAAGGACGGCAATAATCTCAACCCAATTAAATTGGATAACTTTAAAAATTCCGACCCGAAGATGATTGGAATAAAACTGAACGAAATAAATGATACTGCCGGAACAAACGGCGAATACTTCAAGATAGGGACGCTTTATGACTTTAATTTATTGGTAAAATCAGAAACCTATATAAGTGAAGGACTGGATTTGAGGGAGAACCGATTCTTTATTGAGGGCGAAGGCAATATCAAATATAATTACAACAATGGTCATTTAGCTACAGAACCTAAACTGGCAGCGTTGAATTTTATCAATGCGCTGGAACGTATCCCTAAATTGATTGAGAAATATGAACTTGAAATAGCCAAGATTTCAAAAGATATTCCGGTAATGAATGAAATCGTCAACGGAACCTGGAAAAAGGAAGATGAACTAAAAGTTCTCAAAACAGAATTTTTGGCATTAGATAGAAAAATTCAACTGTCACTAAAGCCAATTGAGCAAGGAGAAGATAAAGCAACGGAAGAAGTTGATTTAGAAAATAGTTCAAAAAATAACGTTCATGTTCGCACAACAGCTTCTCATTCGTATGCAAACAGATAGTATGGTTTGAATATTTGGTTATTATGCTGGCATACAATATTCTATATACGCTAAAATACTCATATTATGATTTAAATCGAATGATGTATTGCAAGCAAATCTATTGTAGAAATACTGTTTATCAATGTTTTATTCTTTTTTACACATTGAAAAGAAACTAATAGTTAAGATTGGACGTTTAAGCATAAAGTCAATGTTTTTTACTTAAAAACTACTGGGGTAACCGTACTACCGGATTCAACGATTAATTATAAACCAATCTATTAAAAATGAATCTCATGATACAGTACACGTTAGAACTTCTCGATAAAATTAAATCCGAAATTCAAATCATAGATTTGGAAGAAGATACTATCTTTAATAAGTCCATCAAAATCATTTCACTACTTGAAATTGATTTTAATGAACTCAAATCCCATATTTCTGAATACTCTTTCAATAATGAAACGGAAGAAATCCAATTTTTCAAAGAAACAAAGCCTCAGATATCCAGTCAACTATTGTATTACAACGGCATTTGTAAATTTGAAAATAGTCGTCCAATAGGTTGTGATACTGTGCAAAAAGAATTTACACTCAAACAATTGGATCTATTGAAAGATTATTTTGATAAGAATATTGATTTTTACCGGTATTACAGAGCCCACCGCACCGATCTCGATAAACATTATTTTCTTCGTAGCCATCCGGATATTGAAATGTATTTTGATAGTTTTTATTTCGAGCGAGATCCAAAGTTTTCCACCGGATTTGATTTAAAAGTTGCAACTATCTTGGCAAATGATATGTTGAGTAATTATTTGAATGCTGAACTGGTAAAAGAAGATATACCCAATGTGCATCAGTTTGATAATACGAATTCACAGAAAGTAAAAGCAAAATGGACAGGATCGAAAGTAGCACTCATTGAACTTATTTATGCATTTCATACCTCGAAATGTATTAACAACGGAAAAAGTGATTTAAAAAAGATGACTTCTTTTGTTGAAAATCTATTCGACATTGATTTAGGCGATGTGTATCGTACTTTCATCGAAATTCGTGGTCGTAAGGGTAGTCGTGTTCAGTGTCTGGACGACTTTCGTAGAAAATTAATTGCTCGCATGGATGAAGTTGATAACAATTAAAATCCAAATAGCTCGATTTTCAAATTTACATTTATTTCCATTGTAGAAACCAGCCAACTCCCAAGTTAGCTGGTTTTTTAGTTGAGTAGAGTATCGATACAAAGCACTATATTTGAATTATATACAGTTCATTTTTCAAATACTTTACCCAAGTTGTGAAATCCATATTCTCAATTACCAGACCTTTGTAATCAAAAATTATCATTATGGATGTTATCACAATTGAATCAACAGCATTTTTAGAGTTAGAGGCAAAAATCAATTTAATTGCCAAGTTTGTAAACGAACAGCAGCCAACTTCAAATGAAAACCCAGATGAGACTTGGGTTGACAACTATGATGTTTGTTCATTTTTGAAAATCAGTGAACGAACTTTACAACGCCTAAGATCAAAGGGATTCGTCTCTTACTCCATTATCTCGGGTAAATCATACTACACGCTTACAGAGGTTAAAAGGATGCTTAATCAACATATAATCCGAAGTAATGAGAAATGTTTAAGCGACTTAATTACGAATCATAAGCAAGCTGCTGAAAGAAGACGGGTCAATAAGGGAGTTAAATAGAGTATAATAAGAATTTACATTCAATCAAATTTCATACTATCATTATGGAAATCAATAAAGAAAATTTAGAATCAATAATTGACAGACTTTTTGAGAAACTTGAAGAAACCGATAAGAAGATGGATCGATTGCTCAATCACGATGCTTGTCTTAGAGGAGATGAACTGCTGGATAATCAGGATTTGATAGGAATGCTTAAAGTAAGCCACAGAACCTTACAGCGTTATCGCACAAACGGCAAGTTACCCTATTGTAATATGAATGGCAAATCGTTTTACCGACTTACCGATGTAACGAAATTTATTGATGACCAGTTTATGGGAATCAAATAGTATTCAATTATCACTCAATATTTTCAAATAAGAAAAGGGAAACGTAATTATGCGTTTCCCTTTTCTAGTAAGTGCTGTCACCTGGATTGATGGTTGGGTTTAAATATTAAACATTTTCTCAATCCCTTGCAACTTCCCAGCTAATGCCTGCATATCATTACTTATTTTGCTATCGGTAATACGTGCATAAATTTGAGTTGTACGAATGTTAGTGTGTCCGAGCATCTTGCTTACAGTTTCAATTGGGACACCTTTAGCCAACGTGATAGTGGTGGCAAAAGTATGCCTCGCTAAGTGAAATGTCAGTTCTTTGTCTACCTCGCATAAGTCTCCAATTTCCTTTAGATAAGCATTCATTTTTTGATTGCTCAGTATAGGAAGTAATTTGCCATTGGGTGAGACTCCTTTGTATTTTTCCAAAATCATTTTTGGAACATCCAACAAGAGGATATTTGAATTCACATTTGTTTTCTGTCTTTTAGTCATGATCCATAGGTTGCCATCAAAAGAAGTACGAACATTTTTTTCTTCTAAATTTCTAACGTCAACATAGGCGAGTCCAGTAAAACAAGAGAATATAAAGATGTCGCGAACCAATTCTAATCGTTTTATAGCAAACTCTTTCTTCAATATCTTTTCAAGATTCTCTTGCGTGAGATAGCCTCGATCAACTTTTGTTAAATGAATTTTATAATTCGCAAATGGATCAATTGCAATTAACCCATTATTTCGAGCAAGAAGGATAATACGCTTGAAGTACTGCATAAATTTTGCAGTAGTATTTGTCTGACATTTACCAGTGGTCATTAAATATATTTCAAAGTCCCAAATGAATATAGGTTTAATCTCCTTTAGTGAAATATCCTTCAACTGATATTTGAGTAATAGAAATTTCTCCAGATGCCTACGTGTGCGTTCGTATTTTTGATATGTAGTAGTTGATTTACTTATACCAACAAGTTTTAAAACATCTTCATTGTGTTTTTGGAATAGGTCTAAAAGTGTTTCGTGATGTTCGCTAATCCCTAAAAACTCATTTTTCACTTTCTCGGCTGTCACATAATTATCTTTCCGTTGAAGTTCATGGTAAATACCATGGAGAGAAGCCTTAATTTGTTCTAGCTGTGCATTGTGTTGCTTGCTATCCGACGGATGTCCAATAACTTTACTCATTTTCACACTCCAATTTATTGGTTGGATTTCTAACTTGGTATTGAATTGCGCAATGATACCATCAACGGTGACGCGGGTGACAATTGGCATTTTACCATCTTTTCTAATAGCATTCCTTTTCAAGTAAAAAAGGACGTTAAATGTACTCTTCATAATTTCATTTTTTTAATCGTTACAAAATTAGTTTATTGATTGAAAATGAAATAATTACAGTGTGGACAATTGATGTCAATTGTGTGCCAAAAGCAGACTTTCTGTGACCTATTTTTGAGTTTGAAAAAAGGTCACGATTTAGTCCTAAAAGTTTGGCTGTTTATGACTAAATTTTGGCTAATATAGCAACTCGAATACAAGGTATGATAAAAAATAAATCCCTACAAATCGTTGATTTGTAGGGATTTTGCTTTTTGGTGTCGCTTTTTGGCTAACCTTCTTGCGGTACGGACGGGACTCGAACCCGCGACCTCCGCCGTGACAGGGCGGCATTCTAACCAACTGAACTACCGAACCAGGTTAAAAACTTGTTGCATTATTTTCAAATGCGGTGCAAAGATACGGCAAATTTTGGGTTCTACAATAGCTTTGAAATATTTTTTGAGTTTTTTCGGATTACATAGTTATTAAAGTGTACTAAAAATCACTCTTTAAGTCTTTGCAGCAGCAGTTTCACTCCTTTTTTCACATCCTGAGTTTCTTGTAATGCTTTGATAAATGCACTACCAATAATAGCACCCGACGAATAGCGATTCACCATGTCGCGGGTAGATTTATTGGAAATTCCAAAACCAACGAGACGAGGATTTTTCAGGTTCATGGAATTGATGCGATTGAAATAGTCTACCTTATTATCGAACGAGGTTTGCGTTCCCGTAGTAGCTGCCGACGAAACCATGTAGATAAATCCGTTGGTGTGGCTGTCGATCTCGCGAATGCGCACTTCCGAAGTTTCAGGCGTAATGAGGAAAATAAATTCCAGCTTGTAGCGCTCAGCAATTTCTTTATACTCGGCTAAGAAATCGGACATAGGAAGATCGGGAATAATCATTCCATCCACTCCTACCCGATGGCATTCTTTGCAAAATGCTTCGAAACCAAACTGCATAATAGGGTTCAGGTAACCCATCATGATCAGCGGAATGTGTATTTCGGCACGTACCGAAGTCAGTTGATCGAACAACTTGCGAATGCTCATGCCATTCTGCAACGCCAGGTGGCTGCTATTTTGAATGACAATACCATCGGCCATTGGATCTGAAAATGGCACACCCACTTCCACCAAATCCACTCCATTAGCCTGCAGGCACTGAAGCGTAGGCACCGTATCTTCCAATTTTGGAAATCCTGCAGTAAAATATACCGAAAGGATGTTTTCCTTTTTATTCTCAAATAATTGATTAATTCTGTTCATGGTTTTTATTTTCGTAGTGGCAGGTCGCAACCTGTCCTGATATATAATATTTGGCAGACATTGGACAGGTCACGACCTATCCCTACCATGAATTACCGTAATTGGTTTAAAAAACCTCTTAGCAATTCCACATTCTTTTCACCCGGTTTTACTTCAAATTTACTGTTCAGGTCAATTCCGGCAAACTTTGGATGCTCAATTTTCAGAATAGCTTCAGCATCGTCGGCAGCAATGCCACCACTCAGCAGAAAAGGCGTTTCACCAATATATTCATCGAGCATACCCCAATTAAATTTTAGTCCCGAGCCACCGTAAGCATCGGTCTTGGTATCGAACAAAAAATAATCGCACGAACCTTCATAGGTTTTCGTCACCTTGAAATTGTAAGCCTCAGCTATTGGGAAAGCTTTAATAACAATATAGCCTGCCTTACGAAGTTCCTTGCACATTTTTACTAATTCGGTTCCATGCAGTTGTACACCATCAAGGTCGTATTTAGCAACTGTCGTCAGGATATTTTCCAGGTTTTCGTTCACAAATACGCCAATCTTCTTTATTGACTTTGGTAAAGCATTCAACGTGGCAATATCAAGATGTTCTGCAAAGCGAGGCGATTTGGGGTAAAAAATAAAACCCATAAAATCGGGCTGCAAGGCCGCAACTGCTTGTATATTTTCGGGGATTCTCATCCCGCAGATTTTTATCTGCATAAAGTGTGTGTAAAATGATTTTTGTAGATATTATTGTAATAATAATGTGCACCAGTTTGGTTTGACTTTTTTGATGTCTATTTTATTATTTCTGACAGGGATTCGTAAACTACGACCTTTTACTCCTTGAAAAGATATTATTATTTCGTAATAATTGCGATCCAGTATATATTGATTAAGATCCTTACTGTCAATAAATAACCTTTCTCCATGTTTTTTTCTTCTGAGACCAATAAAACTGAGCCGTTTAAATGTAGCTTTTTTCTCAAAATCAAAATCGACATCTTTAATAATAAGAATTTGTTTTTTGTTCTGGATTGGATCAAACAAAAAAGTCAAAACTCCATAAACATCAGGGATTGTATCAAATTCAGAATGTTTATCCATCCAAGGTTTGTCCCAATAACCGATATAACTAACATCCGAATAGTTTCTTGCAACGCCATATAGATTTGACGTTAACGTCATTAATTCCATACCATCATCGTATCTTATCAATTTTCTTACTGATAAATCAAAATCAACTTCTGTTTTTGCTTCAATAAATAGCTCTTTATAATTTATTTGATTAGCAGATATTTTCTTTTGCCAAGTAATTTTTGTAAGATTACATGTATCTTTAATTGGGTTGATATTGGGTATGTTGACTTTTAATTCAATTTCACCATCTCTATCAGAAGAATCTGCATCGTGTGAATATTGAGTACTATTTTCACTAACTATCGCAGGCCACACCCAAAGTCCAGTTTTACAATAGTTTAAATAACTCAAATAATGATAGGATTGAGTTTTTTGTAAGATCCCAATTGTAGGGCGTCCATATAAAGAATCACGTTTTAATATTAAAGAAGAAGTGTTCTGCTCAGAAAACATAACATACTTTACTGTATTACTATTTGTTTTTGAATGTGTTGATAAAGGATTGGTTCCTTCTTTTGTATCTATATTATTTTGACTTACTGCCAATAAATGAACAAAAAATACACATAAAACAATGATAAAAATATTTTTCATAAATAGTAACTTGAATATAAATTATTATGCTTTTAGTCCTTCTATAAACCTCACCAACGCCTCATCCGGTTTTTCTTCTTTCATAAAGTTTTCGCCCATCAGGAAGCCGCGATAACCGGCTTTGCGAAGTTCCTTTACGGTTTCGGTTTTCGAGATGCCGCTTTCGCTCACCTTTACAAACTGATCAGGAATCAATGCTGCCAGGTCGAACGAAGTCTGAATGCTTTGTTCGAAAGTTTTCAGGTTGCGATTATTTACGCCCAGCATATCCACATAGTCGTTGGCGTGACCAAGTTCTTCAGCATTATGTACTTCGAGTAATACTTCTAAACCCAGTTCATGGGCTTTACGCGCCAATTCCAGTGTTTGCTCTACGGTTAAAGCAGCGGCAATAAGCAGCACCACATCGGCGTCCATTGCTTTTGCTTCGTAAAGTTGATATTCATCAATCACAAAATCCTTGCGTAACACCGGACAAGCAATAAATTGTCGGGCAGCCATCAAATCCATGGGCGTACCTCCGAAATACTCCAAATCGGTGAGAATGGAAATACCCGAAGCACCTGCAGCGCTATAACCCGATGTTACATCCACCACGTCGGCATCTTCATGAATCCAGCCCAGCGAAGGCGATTTACGTTTAAACTCCGAAATGATTCCCGATTCCGAGTTCAGCAAACTTTGCGTCAACGACAAGCATTTACGCGAGAAAGCCGGAGCTTTTTCAAGTGCGGAAACGGGAGTTGAGAGCTTGCGGGAAGCAACTTCAACTTTTTTACTTTCTATTATTTTATCTAATATTGTAGACATTGTTGAAATGAATTACATTGATATGAACTTTGTTGATATGACTCCCTTCGGTCGTGATATTGATTCATTACCATGAAATAATATCAGCGAAGCTACTATCACGAAGTCATATCGGCTAAGCCAAATAATTATTTATATATCTCCACAAACTTCTCAAACGCCTTTTTAGCACTTCCGCTTTCGAGCGATTCGGCTGCTTCGGCTTTGCATTGCTCCAATGGTTTATACGAACTACGCGTTTGAATGGCAAAAGCAGAGTTGATAATCACCGCATTTTTCTGTGCATCGGTGGCTTTATTTTCCAATACGTTCATAAATATCTTAGCCGCATCGTCTACGGTATTTCCGCCCCAAAGTTCTTCCTGTTTCAGCATTTTAAAGCCAAGTTGCTCAGGGGTGTAAATGAACTCACCATTGTTGTTCATTACTTTGCAGGTATCGGTCAACGAAACTTCATCGTAGCCATCCAACGAGTGAACTATGCTGTATTGAACGCCGAGATTTTGATAGATGTAGTTATAAAGACGCATCATTTTCAGGTTGTAAACTCCCAAACATTGATATTGGGGTTTCACCGGACTGATAAGCGGACCGAGTACATTAAAAAATGTACGAACACCTAATCCTTTACGAACCGGAGCCACGTTTTTCATGGCCGGATTGCAAAGGGGTGCATGCAAATATGCAAATCCTGAATCTTCCAACGAATGTTTGATTACATCAATGTCGGTTGTAAATTTTGCTCCATAGTATTCCAACACATTGGACGAACCGCTCACCGAAGTTGCACCGTAGTTACCGTGCTTAGCTACTTTATATCCCGCACCGGCTACAGCAAAACAGCTACAAGTGGAGATATTGAATGTATTTTTTCCGTCACCACCTGTGCCTACAATATCAAGCGCATCAAATTCCGATAAATCCATTGGAATGGCTAAATCCAATAGGGCATCACGAAAACCGATTACCTCGTCAAGTTCGATACTGCGCATCAGATATACTGAAATAAATGCAGCAATCTGTGCGTCGTTATATTTACCGGCAGCAATGTTAGTCATCACTTCGGCCGCTTCCTCACGCGTAAGTGACTGATGATTAAAAAGTTGATTAAGTATTTGTTTCATATTCGAAAAATGATATATCTTTGCGTACTAATACAATTCAAAATTATGAAAATCCTTTTAGAAATACCTGACAATAGAGCCGTATCATTGATGGATGTTTTGCGAAGCATTTCGTATGTAAAAGCAAAAACCCTAACTGAATCTAAAGCCCGTTTGTTGTCTGAATTAAAAGATGCTGTTGATGAAATTAATTTAATCAAAACAGGTAAAAAAACAGCTCGAAACGCAGAAGAATTCCTGAATGAGCTTTAGTGTAAAAACAATTCTTGTTTTCGAGAAGCAAGCCAAAAGGCTTATTAAAAAATATCCTTCTTTGAAAACCGAACTCATTACTTTGATTGCTACACTCAAAGTTAATCCTTCTCATGGAACAGCGCTTGGAAAGGATTGTTTTAAAATCCGAATATCAATTGCTTCAAAAGGAAAAGGAAAATCAGGAGGCGCCAGAATAATTACTCACTTTATTATAACCGACTCTACGGTATACCTTCTTTCTATTTACGATAAATCTGAAAAGGAAAATCTTAACGATAAAGAATTAAAAGAATTATTGTTGTTTATCAACGACTAAGCCTCCAACCAATTCTTCAGCATTTGCTCCCCATCAGGCGTTAAAACGGATTCCGGATGAAACTGAACGCCGCGTACATCAAACGTTTTGTGTGCCAATGCCATAATCATACCTTCCTCGTCAACAGCTGTAATGGTAAGGCATTCCGGCAAAGTCGATTTTTCCGCTGCCCACGAATGGTAACGACCCACTTCCAATTGTTTTGCCAACCCGTTGAACAATACATCCTCTTCCAACACATCCACCATAGAACTTACGCCATGATGCACATCAGTCAGGTTTATTAATGTTCCACCAAATGCTTCCGCAATGGCTTGTTCGCCCAAACAAACGCCCAAAATTGGTTTTGTTGGTGCATAAGTGCGAATCACATCAAGCAAAATACCCGATTCAGAGGGAACACCAGGTCCCGGCGAAAGGATTATTTTATCAAATCGTGCGATGTCTTCCAATGCTATCTGATCGTTGCGATGCACTTCCACGTCGGTGTATCCCAATTTCTTGACTGCGTGTACCAGGTTGTAGGTAAACGAGTCGTAATTATCGAAAACTAATATTTTCATTTTTTACAGTTTGAAAAGTTTGAAAGGTTTGAGGTTTGAAAAGTTTTATTTCAATTGCTCAATCCAATCGTAAATTGTAAATTTTTAAATCGGAAATTGAGATGCTACTTCTACTGCACGTTTCAGAGCAGCTAATTTATTATTGACTTCCTGCAATTCGCTTTCTTCGTCCGATTTGGCAACGATGCCTGCACCGGCCTGATAATAAAGTGTGTTGTTTTTGCTGACAAAAGAACGAATAGTAATGGCTTGGTTGAAACTTCCGTCGAAGCCAATATAGCCCAAACAGCCACCATAAGGTCCACGGTCATGCGGTTCAATACTGTCGATAAGCTGCATGGCTTTAATCTTCGGCGCTCCCGAAAGTGTTCCGGCAGGGAAAGTGTCTGCAAAAAGTTTGATGATTTTGGTGTCAGGTTTTAGTTTACCACTTACGCTCGAAACCAAATGAAGTACGTGAGAGTAATACTGCACTTCGCGGAATACTTCCACTTCCACGTGGTCGGCGTTGCGACTTAAATCATTACGGGCCAAATCAACCAACATAACGTGTTCTGCATTTTCTTTTTTGTCGACACGCAATTTTTCGGCCAGTTGGAAATCTTTTTCATCGTCACCTGTGCGGCGGAATGTTCCGGCAATCGGTTTGATATAGGCTTTTTGCTTTTTGGCATCAACCACAAGGTGAGCCTCAGGCGACGAACCAAAGATACGGAAATCGCCAAAATTGAAATAGAACAAATAAGGTGACGGATTCACCGAACGCAAGGTGCGGTACAGCATAAAGTCATCGCCTTTGTATTGTTGATAAAAACGGCGCGAAAGCACAATCTGGAACACATTTCCTTTGAAACATTCCTTTTTACCCTGAGCCACCATTTTCTTGTAATCTTCGTTCGAAATATCCGATTTTTCTTCACCAATAGCCTGAAATTCGTAAGTAGCGATATTGTTGTTCGATAATATCTCTTCAATATCAGCAATGTTCGAAGTTTCACCTTCGAGCAGATTCTCTATAATTGTCAGTTCGTTATTGAAATGATTTACTGCAATAATGTACTTGAACAGCACGTAATGCAAGCCAGGCATACTTCCCGGAACAGTTTCGCGGGCTTTGAGCTTTACATCCTCAAAATACTGAACCGACTCGTACGACGAATAGCCGAACAGACCGTTCACACCAACCGGATTGTCGTTCTTTACCAAATCAACCGACTTCAGAAAAGCGTCGAAACGCTCAGCCACAGTCAGCTTTCCGGTAACCTGAGTTTCAAGTTTTGAACCATCAGGATATTCCTCTTTAATCACAAACTGATTCACCGAAATTCCACCAATCGGACAAAATCCGATATACGAATAGCTATTTTCAACGCCGTGATAATCGGAACTTTCCAACAGTACCGAGTTAGTATATAAATCGCGTATCTTGAGATAAATTCCTACCGGCGTCTGCAAATCTGCCAGCATCTTTTTTGAGTTTACGAATAGCCTACCCCTAGCCCCTAAAGGGGAACTGAAGTTAGTTTTGTCTCCTAATTTGGTATTTGTTTTCATTATATAGTTATAAATAATGGTTGTAATATTTCTTCCTCTCCGTCAGCTGACGGATCGGGGGTTGTCATTTAAAATGCTTCACATAAGTATCCATATCTTTATCACCTCTTCCCGATACTGTGATGACCACAATATCGTCAGATTTGAAAGTGTCTTTTTCTTTTTTCAAAAGTGCCAGTGCATGTGCCGATTCAATAGCCGGAATTATTCCTTCCAATCGGGTTAGCTCGAAGGCGGCTTCCAAAGCTTCGTCGTCATTAATGGCGTGCACTTTGGTACGACCAACTTGTGCAAAGTACGCATGTGCAGGTCCAATTCCCGGATAATCCAACCCTGCTGAGATTGAGTAAGGTTCTGTAATCTGACCATCTTCGTCCTGCATCAATAATGTACGGAAACCATGAATAATTCCTACTGTGCCGATGCTTATGGTTGCAGCAGTTTCACCGGTTTCAACACCCAGGCCACCCGCTTCAGCAGAAATGATTTTGACGCGTTCATCATTAATGTAGTGATAATAAGTTCCCATGGCGTTACTGCCACCGCCTACACAAGCCATCAGGTAATCGGGGTAATCACGGCCAATCTGCTCCTGCAATTGCCATTTAATTTCTTCGCTGATAACCGATTGGAAAAATCCAACCATATCAGGGTATGGATGTGGCCCAACTGTGGAACCAATAATATAAAAGGAATCGGGATTTGAGCACCAATACCGAATGGCTTCGTTGGTAGCATCTTTCAATGTCCAGTTTCCGCTAGTTACAGGTTCCACCTTTGCACCCAACATACGCATTTTCTGCACGTTGAGGAACTGACGTTCCACATCTGTTTTGCCCATAAATACAATACACTCCAACCCCATCAATGCACAAGCGGTTGCTGTTGCCACACCGTGTTGACCGGCACCTGTTTCGGCAATAATGCGGGTTTTGCCCATCCGTTTTGCCAACAGAATTTGTCCCAGGGCATTGTTGATTTTATGTGCACCGGTATGATTCAAATCTTCACGTTTCAAGTAAACATTTGTGCCATATTCTGCCGACAAACGTTTTGCAAAATACAGTGGTGACGGACGTCCCACGTAGTTTTTCAGCAAGTCGTAATATTCGGCTTTGAACGAAGCGTCGTCTTTAATGGCATAAAAAGCTTCTTTAAGTCGCTCTACCGTTCCGTGCAAAATTTCAGGAATATAGGCTCCGCCGAAATTGCCATAGTAGCCGTTGTTATCTATTGAGTAATCCATCTTTAAAATGGTAAATTGTAAATGAATAAATTGTAAATAAAAAAAGGCTTATCGTGAGTCCGACAAGCCTTTTTGTAATATCTTATTATTTTGACAATTTACAT
>CAIKVR010000393.1 GCA_903830915.1 uncultured Bacteroidales bacterium | reverse complement strand
TCGTCCTTTTTTTGTCCGGCAGGTTCGGGTGTATACTGTGAGAACTCATAAGCCCATATTTGATAATACTTAAAATTCATGTTCAGCACCTGTTTCATGCTTTTTTCGTTGGCAAGGTCGGTCAACGAATGTATATTTTTATCTTGTGATATATCATAATTCTCCCACCAGTAGCGCGGTCCCATGCTCATTTTCAATACATTACTTCCCATTTCACGTATCGCTTTAGCGGTTTCCACCAAATTGGTTTCGTTAGTAAACTTATATTTTGCACCAACGGTTTGTGTACCAATTACATAATTAAATTCTGCAATTTGTTTGTCGAAGTTGTGGATTGGTTTTTTTACGGCAAAAACACCTGCAATTACAAAATTTACAAATACGATAGCTAAAATTTGTCTTTTCATTTTTTTATTAGTTGATTGGTTGATTAGTTAACTGGTTATTCAGTTTATTTGTGTCTTCATTTTTTGTAACTCGTAACTCGTAACTGTTTCCTCATCTCCTCGTTTCCTTGTAACTTGTAACTCGTAACTAAATCTACGGTTTCGTTTTTAATGTTTCAGAAGCCCAGTTAAGGTATAGATTTTGGGGTGGCAACACGCCATTTACAGCTTTATAATTTGTAACCCATTGCCTGGCCATTTTGAGAAAATTGAAATAAGTATAATACAGCGGCTGTTTCACATTTTTGTCATCAATAAGCCAATAGCCTTTCTGTGCACCGGTTGTGGCATCAATCTCGTTGTTGTACATTTCCCAGTAAAGTACAAACGGGCAGCCCCAGATAAGTGGTTTCATAAGAAAATTGCGATTATCCAGTTCATGTTGAGTCGTTGAACCACCCGATTTTTGAAGCGAAAATCCCATTTCGCCGATAAAAACCCGTTTGCCGGTCAGTCCTGCTTTTGCCGGAATATTGGACTGAATATAATCCAGCACCGAACTATATTCCGATTGCGACAATTGCTGTGCATCGTACGAAGAGTAGGACACGTAATCGACATTGGTATAAGGTAATACGTAATTTACAATTCGTTTCAATCCTTTGTTTTTGGCATCGACTACCTGATTAAGCTCGGCATAATGAAATACTTCCACATTGGAATGTGCAGTCATGTTTTTAGCTCTATCAACAGCATTTTGACGTGTCCTATACCAGGCAATCATGCCCTGTAACCTAACATCTGAAGGAACATAACTTGTATCATAATTCGGCAGTAAATACCAATCGCCTTCCCAATGACCCAGGTAAAATGTTTTTCCTGTATTATTGTATTGAGTTATCAAATAGCGGGTTAAATTGTAAATCTGTATAGAATCCGAATATCGTTCGCTCTCCGAATAGCCATCGGACCAGTTGGCGTGACCGGCTGCCCAGAAAAAGTAATTGCGGAATGGCATATCAAGCACCGTTCTGAACGAACTGTTGTCACGAACCAATGAAGTCAAATCAGCGTAACTGCCCGAAAGTCCATACGAGCCGGTTGACAAACTGATTTTTATCATATTCGAACCCATACCATAAATGGCTTTGGCGGTTTCGACCAGTTTATCGTCAGAAGTAAATTTATAAGTTGGCCCAATAGTTTGTGTTCCAATTACATAATTGTAGTTCTCCACTTTAGAATCGACACTTTCGTAACTGGTTACAGCAAATTTCTGCGATGCAGCTGCCGTTACGCCGCTGACTTTTACCGAGATGGAATACGAACCAACCGGAACACCGTAGGGAATTTTGAAAACCAGTTGTGTTGAGCTTGCAGAAATAGGAACAGCTGTGTAACTTCCAACTGAAATCAGGTTATAAACAGCCGAAGCACTGAAATTTTTACCAATTATTGTGACCACCGAATCGGAAGCACCTGAAACAGGCGAAAAGCTCTCGATAGAAGGCGATTTATCAATCGGTTCGTCAATTGATTTTTCCTTACAACCGACTGCCAATATCAACAAAAATAAAAATAAAAGTAATTGTTTCATTTTCAAATTTTACTGATAACTTTCAACCAAACTCATCAACGATAGTTTAGGCATTTTCGTAGTTAAATCTTTTGCCGTAAACCAAATTTTTTGTTCCGTTCTGGGTAATAAATCGAAATAGTTATCGCTAAAGAAGCCTTCTTCTCCTTCAAAATTCAGATAAACGTCTTTGGCAAGAACATCTGAATTAAGTGTTATAATCCATTTATTATCAATCATTTCAACTTTTGAAGATATGGTTGGTTTTGTCAACTTCAGGTTTTTCGGCTGAGTAAAATAATGTACTTTTTGTGAAATAATACCGTCTTTACCTTTCAACGTGAGCAATAAATAGGTGTCAGTTGGCTGGTTGGTAAGCACTTGTGTATTTTCTGAAAATACCACACTTGGCGCATTTGATTTCACAGTAACCAAAACCAATTTTGAGCTCAATTCTTTTCCGTTAAAATTGAATAATTTCATTTCAAGTTGGGCAGGAATGGCTTCTAATTTATCCGAAATTATCGTAATATCCGTTTTGCCGTTTTGCTCAAAAGCTGATATGATAACAGGCTCAAACGACCGCTTAATCTCGTATTGAAGGGCTTTCCAACGGTGGTAATAATCGCAACTCGACCATGACGCCACAGGCCAGCAATCATTGATCTGCCAAACCAGTGAACCCATATTGTAAGGTATGGCGCGACGATGTGCTTCGATGGCAAACTGAATTCCATACGCCTGCAAAACTTGTCCGACATACAAAAACTTCTCAAAATCGAGCGGTTTGCGGTAATACATATCCATATATTCCTTAATGGTAACATTTCCAATGCTGCTTCGCTGGTGATGGCGCATTACTTCCGATTCAATATCGTAATCTTCGGGCAAAGCATATTTTTTTACAGTTTCAAGTTCAGGGAACGATTGAAAACCATATTCGCTCATAAACCGTCCGATATTGTCTGCATATTTTTCAAACGGATGTTTTCCCCACCAAACTCCCCAATAATGAACATCACCATTGGCATTTTTATCATTGGCGTGCTGTTGTGGAACGAGACTCGAAGGAGACGATTGCCAGTAAGATGTTTGTGTAGTCAAAGAATGAACAGCTGCCGGCAAAATTTTATTGAAAATGGTATCATAAGCTGTCCAAACCTGTTTCCTTTGCTCAACAGTATAAGCCTTTTTCCAACCCCAGTCGCCATTTGGATTGAAGTTTTGCCAGGCCACATCAATTTCGTTATTGCCGCACCAAAGCGCAATGGATGGGTGGTTTCTCAATCGTTTTACCTGATAATCCACTTCTTTTGATACAGAGTTAAGAAAGCTTTCGTTGCCGGGATAAAGCGTACAGGCAAACATAAAATCCTGCCATATTAAAATACCGTTCCGGTCGCACAGTTCGTAAAAATAATCGTTTTCGTAAATACCACCGCCCCAAACGCGAATCATGTTTAGGTTTGATTTTACAGCTGTTTGAATTTCCCAATAATACACTTCGTTGGTAACTTTGTCCAAAAACATATCGTTTGGAATGTGGTTTTCACCTTTGGCAAAAACAGGTACTCCATTCAATTCAAAATAAAAACTGTGTCCGGCACTGTCGGGTTTATTAATCACACGAAGTGTTCGCAAGCCAATGCTGCGACTCATATCATCTGAGCTTTTACCGGTTGAAACCGTTGCTGAAATATGATAAAGATAGGCTTCGCCCAAACCGTTTGACCACCAACGTCTAGGATTCAGAATCACAAAAGGAATATTGAAGATATTACTGCCTTTTTTCAAATTAAGCTCTTGTTTTACAAGTTCTTTTTCATTTACTAAAATTAAAATTTCTGCTTTCCCTGATTTGTTTGATTGAATTTCTATTTGCCCGTTCAGCTGTGCTTTTTCATCGGTCAACGATTTTTGTTCCACATAAAAATCAGTCATTTTCATTTCATTCCAAGCACGTAAAAATACCGGTTGCCAAATGCCGGAAGTAACAAACCTTGGTCCCCAATCCCAGCCAAAATGATACGGAGCTTTGCGGATAAACGGACTGACAGCTTCTTCTTTTTTCAATCCGCCATTTTCAGCCTGATCGTTTGCTGCTTTCAGTTCAAAACCATTCGTTTTCAGCAGTTCAAGCCCTTTCTGAATGGGTGAATGAAAATAAATTCGTAATTCGTTTTTGCCTTTTTTCAACTCAGGTTTCGCATTAATTACCCATTCACGAAACATGTTATCGGCTTTCAAAACCAGTTTTTCATTCAAAAATACATCAGCATAAGTATCAAGGCCTTTAAAAACCAATTCTAAATGAGTAGAATTTAATTGCTTATCTGAAATCTCAAAAGCTGTTTTATACTCCCAGTCTTTTTTGTCAATCCATTGTAAATCCTTTTCGTTGGTACGATAATAGGGTTCCGGAATAAGTTTATTGCGAAGCAAATCGCTGTGAACACAACCCGGAACAACAGCCGGAATCCATTTATCAGAAGTGGTTTCGTGCATTTGCCATGCCGAAGGAAGTGATATTATTTCTACACTTTTTTGCGCCATAATATTATTCTTATTTAAAAGGAAAAACGAAATCAGTATAATCAATTTTAGATTTTTCATAATGAATTGAATTCTTATTATCTTATAATCAGTTTTTTAAAGTATTTTCTATTAGCCTCTTCAACTAATAATACGGCAACACCCGTGAAAGATTCCGGTAAGGATATTTTTGAAAGTTGACTTGAAGAACCTTGTTTGGAAATACTTCTTCCCATCACATCAAAAACAGAAATTTTTGAACCAATCAAATTTTCAGGCAATTGAACTTCAATATTTTTTCCGGATGAAAATGCAATGATTCCATTGTCTTCCACTTTCGAAATTGCAGTTTTTTTATCAGCTTGCCAAACTCTCAGATTACTGAAACGACAAGCATCGTTGTATGAGCCCATTCCAACTCGCCCAACGGCATTTGAATCGCAAACGGTAGTTGAAACCTGAGTTCCATCCAAATATACTTTTGCTTCTTTTCCTTTCATTTTCAACGCCACTTCGTGCCACACTCCGGCAACAAGTGGAGTCGTAATATCGGTTAATTGAGCTGATTTCACACCATCCATAAGCTTGAAAACACCGGAACCGGCATCGTCATTGTTTTCACAAAGATGGGCGTAATAGTAAGTCGTCGCAGGATATTGATGATTCCAGATCACACACAAATCATTCCAGGTTGAAGTTGTTTCTTCGACTAACATGTTGCAGGCTAAGGTAAAATCTCCCGAAACCGGTTGATTGAATAATACCATATTTTTCTCAGGTGATGCTACTGTGGCACCAACAGGCGAAGTCAGATAAAGTACATTCCCCGTTGCCGACCAAATAGCACCCGGAAGCATTGTCAGATTATTGGTAGTTGTAAATTGCTCATTCACTATTTTATTCATTACCTGAACCGTACATTGAGCTGTTTGTAAAGTCTCGTTCAGTTTGGCTGTAATCACTGTCTCGCCATTTCCGGTGGCGGTAATTAGCCCATTAGCATCTACAGAGGCCACTGAATTATTAGCCGAACTCCACGAAAACGTGGTAGTGGCACAAGACGAGCAATTTGCCACTTTATCAAGTGCAAAAGTTTCACCAACCGTTAAAGGCAAATAGGGTTGTTTTGTAAGGCTAATTCCCTGATAATTTTCCGTTCTAAATGTTTTAGCCGTTTTTGAAACTGACATACCCGTATTATCACCCATTGGTAATGCAAAATTCAATACTTCTGTCGGATAGTTGGGAAATTTCAACGTAACATTTAGTGCAGTTTTGGATTGTGACGGGTCAGAAACTGTCACAACGATTGGTTCTACACTTTGATCAATCATCACGGCACAGGGTTGATCTACATTAACCGTCAAACCCGCATCCACAACCAAATCACCGGTGGCGTAATAAACTGCTCCCGTAAGTTTTTGTGTCGATTGTGTTACCGCCTGAAGTGCCGCTGTATTTGCCAGAATTTTAACTGCCGGAGCATCGGAATAAGGTTGAACTTTGGCCGGTAAAATATCTGGATAAATAATATATTCATAACTTGCATTTGTAGGTTTCAGACTGTGTGGAATGACCAGATTGAAAATATTTTCCGTAAATGAGGTAGTCGACTGCGAAGTATTTATCGTTGACCAACTTCCAGTACGTGCATTATTGGTTAGCGATACAGTGGTTGCATCAGGGAAAAAGTAACAAACATTATCGTGAAAAACCCACTTCACGTTGCTGCAAGTCACATCCGTTCCAGCAGTTTTGGAAACGTTATCAATGCGAACAGAACCACGCAAAATGCTTTGTGCAATGGTTGTATTTACCAGATTGGCATTGGTTGACGTGATTCCGGCACCGAGGCAAACCGTTTCATTATCAAACATAAAATACGATTTTTTGGCAGTCAGGCTTTGTTTGTTCAAATCCAGCGCAGCTACACCGCATTGACCATTGCTAACTCCACCAACAAATGTGGTGGTTTGATTCAGTGTCGATCCAAAAGTAGGGGTCTCGGCTGTTGCAGTAGTTCCTGGAATGCGTGACCAGTCCCAAAGCGGAAAAATTGTACTGTATTCGCCGGCATCTTTCATCAGGCAAGTTACGCCAAATGGCAACCAGAAACCTTTGGCATTTTCTCCGTTCATGAATTCAGTTCCGCTGGTTCTTGCCGAACACATTTTTACCGAAAGATGATAAGCAGAACGTTTTTGAACCATATAATCAGCACGATAGAACATTTTATTTCCTGTCAACGCATCGTTTTTTGTTCCGTTTATATGGTTTATCATGTTTTGAAATGCAGTTGAGTTGGTTGGGTCAATAGTCAACATTCTGGTTGCTGCATTTTTTGCTGCTGAGCTGCTAATGCCGCCCTGACGGGTAATATCACGTCCGGCAGAACCAAAATCGTATTGTCCACGACGAATAAGCCATTGGTCACCCTGAAGCAGCACATTGCGAAGGGGTTCAATATCCGAAGCTGAAAAACCAAAGCTTAATCCCGCCAACATATTCATCCAAATACTTACATCCCCCATCATATAAATTCCATAACCTCCATTATATAGTTGTAGTCCATGGAACAAAAATGCAAAATCTTTTTGAATACCTTCAACACCTTTGGCTGTAGGCGTTAGAGCTGTATGAATATTGGCTACACCTTGTGAGATATAGGTTGTATTTTTCAAAATAGCACCTTTTGTCAATAATCCGCGTGATTCCCAAACTAAATTGGTCAAAGTTGGTGATCCGGTTACAACCAAGTATCCACAAGCTGTGTTAATGGTGGATTGTTGCAGATAATCTTTCATTAAAACCAAGATAGCCCCGATTTCTTCCTGTTGACCAATATCGTTAAAAAACCAGTTATTCGATGTATATTTCCCAGTAAACCAATATGTAAATCCTTTTTCAATGCCACCCAATAAACTTACAGCCGTGGCGGAAGTTTTATCTGTTTGAGCACAAAAAGAATTTGCCATGGCATGCAACCGTTCTAAGTGTGTGATTGGAATCCAGTTGGTAATGCTTTTATCAGTATAGTTTATATCCGTCCAGTGACCGTCAGTTTGTTGGGATGCAAGAAAAGTCAAATCTCCGGCAGCCGCATTAAAATAATAGTTATACAAGCGTGTATTCAGCTCCTGCATTTCGTCAATGGCCGAAACCCGCAATGATATTGCATTGAATATTAGCAGTATTATACTGAATTTCAATAGTGAATTTACTTTTATTTTTTTCATCGATTTGTTTAATTTTTTACCAGTTTTCTAAATTTTCACAGTTTGCTATTTGTTTGATTTTCCCTTCTAATGGAATAAAATCAACTCTTATCTTTTCTGATTTTACATTTTCCATCCTAATGCAAATTTTCTGGGATCCTTTGTTCTCAGAATTTTTCGAAAACGGAAATTCCTCGCCGGGCAAATACGTTGCAGGAAACACCTGAAAAATTGCATCTTTAGTACCTATAATTTCCAATTTGGCTTTTTTACCATTTTGAGTTAAAATTGCTGAGCGACCATTATCGGAAATAGAAATATCTGCTTTGGTATGCATGCTCCACCAAACGGTTGAAGGTGATTTTGTTTGAAATTCATCCTGAATGCTGATGATTCGGTTTTTGCGGTCGAGTTTCACGCCTCGAAAATACGATTTCACATCACGATTGTAACATTCGGTCATATTCAGTTCAAAATAACCGGCTTCGGGAGTTGATTTTTGTTTTAGAATGGAAGCTGTTCCATTTCCATTTTGTTCAGGGCGAACCGATGGGTTGAACACCAGACAGTTTTTTCCTTCGGTTCTCAAACGATAAAAATGAAATCGTCCAGCTTCTTTTTGTGTTGTAATTGAATCGTTATAATCCGGCAAAGTTTGTTTTGAAAAATAACCGGGGAAGGTATAATTATCACTTCCCAAATCGCCATACGCCCACACTTCACCCATTGCCTGAATATAAAATGAGCCGGCATCCAAATGTCCGTGGCTGGCAGAATTGTAACCACCATGAACTGCCACATAAAGCGCATCTTTGCTTGTCCAGTTTTCGCGCATCGACATGATTTCCAATCCATAAATCGAATTGTCAAGCGGAATCGTTACATTTTTTCCTTTTGCAACCAATGCCGGATCATAATAAAAGAAATCGAACCACGGCATTTCAGAGCCATTTTCAACAGTTAAATCATATTGTAGTTTAGCCAAAGCGGCATCATTGAAATGTTTAGCTGGCCAAAAGAACGATTTTGCACGCGCATTTTTCAACGGATCATCGCCAACGCTCAACGAAGTAACCGGTCCGGTGGTAAAAAGCGGGAAATAACCCGTTTTGCGCATTCCGGGTGTTTCTGCCAGACCATAAGTCGTTCCCAGGCAACGTTGCATGGCATCAAAACCAGGCAGCATGTACATCAACGCATAACCCCAATACATCAAGCCTTCTTCGCTTTGTCCATCGGGTTCAAACTCGCGTATAAAAATCGGCATATCGTTAGCCGCTGTCGAAATCAACCAGCTTAGGGTTTTGGGGTCGCGTTCGAACATCATAAGAGATGCAACAACCACGTTTCCGTTGCAGATTCCGTTCCAGTTATTGGATGCTTTATTCCATTGCCAGGTTCGTTTGGCTTCATTCTTATATTGTGCCAAAACCGGTGTGAAGATATATTTCTGAGTTGTTTGATACACAAAATCACGTTGTTCCGGTTTCATCCAGTTATACAATCCATCATAAATCAAAGCGGCATCAAAAGCGGCAATTCCGGTGTCCAAAAAATGCCTGTCGGTATAAGGCGCAGTAGCCATTGTTCCCCAATCGTTCCATGTGGACATGTTTTGGAAAACATCATAAGCCCGTTGAGCGTATTTTTCTTCACCTGTCATCCAATAAGCAATCACCAAAGGCGGAAGTAAAACAGCATTGCCGTGTGTTCCTTTTACCCGGAGTTTTGCATCGTCCAGATCACCGGTATTAAAAGGCTTTTCAAGATTTTCGTCGGCCTGTTTCTTTAATTGATCCCATGCCTTTATTAACATCACATCACCGTTTTTAATCAACATTTTTGTGCGGTCAATGTCGGCTTGCGTCGCAAACTGTCGCGGATGCTGGTTCTCCATTCCTGATTTGGCAAAATCGGAACGAATCATTTTCGGCGTAGTCGTGACAAAAGTCAACTGCTCTTTTTGCTTTCTAACTGCTTCTTTTTGAGAAGAAGTTTGGGCAAAAATGAAAGTTGCCAACCAAATAAACAGTATTGTTGAAAAGATTTTTCTCATTGGATTATAATTCAACTTATTTTTTTAATTCAATATTAAACGGAATTGCCGGTAAATTTTCGGCATTATATAAATTACAATCGGGATTCGATTGCCATGCATATTGAACTCGGGTTGCATTGGTTGCATTTTCAATACTGATTTCATTTCCACTGATTTTCGCATCTGCCCAATTCCATTTTCCATCTTTATCACAAATAGCAAAGCCTTTCACAGCTTGATTATCTGTTGTTTTCAATCCGTTTTGAGCAAAATCAAACGTAATTTTCAACTTATTTCCATCCAATTTAGCAGACTTAAACATGGGACCGGAATATACTTCCATCGATCCGTACGCTTTCGCTTTAGCGGCAATATACAACCTTTTACCAACTTCTTGTTTATTTTTCGGATGAATATCATTTCCATCACCAATGTCAATCGTACAAACCATGTCTGTATTTTGCGATTTGGAAAGCGTGGAAGTCTGTGCATCGCGGAAACTGGCCCAATCATCTTTATCGACAGGCACTGCCGAACGTTCTTTGTAATTGGCTAATTGCACATACAAAAACGGCAAATAACCTTGTCTCCATCGCACCCGCCAATCATCAATCAACATCGGTTGCAAATCGGCATATTGCTTAAACCGGCTGGCGTTATTCTC
>CAIKVR010000392.1 GCA_903830915.1 uncultured Bacteroidales bacterium | reverse complement strand
TGGCAGTCTGCGCTTTTAGCAGCGAAACAGACAATAATACAAATACAGCAAAAAGTATTTTTCTCATAAATATTCTGATTTAAATGGAGTTTATTTAAGTTCATTTATTTGAATAAAATACTATGTGGAACGCGAAGAACGCCAAGTTACAAAGCCGCGACCCCTATCCCCCTTTGGGTACTTTCACCTAAAAGGGAAAGAAATAGGAAAAAATGGTAATTGAAAAACTTTTAAGTTTTTGTCTTTGCGCTCTTTCTTGGCAAGCCAAGCTGCGTTTTTTTGAAGATACTATAATAGTCATTATATAAGTTGATAGAAACAACACTTATTATTTCAGTATTTATAATAAACGCAAAGTACGCTAAGTGATAATATTGAGTTTATTGTATCATTATATACCCGCATAGGCCGCAAAGAGAAAAACTTGAAAATTTTTCTTTGCGTCTTAGCAACTTTGCGAATTCTATGATTAAAACCAAAGTTATTTTGTTAATAATTTATTTTTTTCAGGCACAATCTGCCCAAGGGTTTAAATAATTTTCTCTATATGGTATTTTGCTTTTAACGACAGCAAAAATACGGTGTATAAGTTTGTTTCTAACATTGTTTATTACCACGCGGTCTTTCTTGCCTTGAGCAATTTTCCGAATGTAATACGCAGCGAGTTCTTTGTCATATTGTACAGCGCATCTAGCACACTGTGTAAGCAAGACTTTGATGTCTTTGTTTGCTAAACGACTAATGTGATTACCGCCATTTATACTTGTCCCGGAGGATTTCTCGAATGGAACTACTCCACAATAACAAGCGAGTTGACGAGCTGTTTCAAAGGTTGAAAAATTGTCTGTATGTACGATTAATGCAATTGCAGTAATCATACCTACACCTTTTATCGAAACCACTAGCAAATAGTTCTCTTTCAATTGGCTATTGATTATTACATCGTGCATTTTAGTTTCAAGAACCTCAATTTCTTTTTTGATACGTTCAATATCTCGTTGACTGTTTTCAAAGATAAAACGTGAAGTAGGATCACGATTAATCACTCTGCGGGTTTCTTTAGCAGCTATCTCAAGAGACACTTTATTTTTCACTAACCTACCTCTGTAGGCTAATAATAACCGAAGCGATTCAATTTCTTTGTTTGCAGGCTTACAAGTGGTGGCTTTATCTTGAAAACGTAATGCATAACGTGCTATTTCGAGCGAATCTATACGGTCTGTTTTGGCTCTTTTAATTCCCCAGGAACATTTAATCTGAAGTGGATTTTCAAGCCAAATAAACAGGTTCTTTTTCAATAGAAACTCGGTTAATCCACGACTATAAAGTCCAGTGTGTTCACCACAAAACAACCAGTCCTGTTTTGGAACGTTTGACTGTTTTGACACCAATTTCAAGAAGTTATTAAAGCCTTTTGATTCATTGTCAAAGGTAGCCTGTACAAAATCTTGTTGATCTATACTCTTTAGTATAGTAACATCGAATTTACTTTTAGAAAAGTCAATTCCAATAAATAAATACTTTTTCATACTTTTGTATTTTAAGTAATAAATTTGGAATTAACCGATAGAAACTGCCTGTACTAAGACCCTTAATAGGATTTAAAGCCTAACATTCTATATGGTATTTGCAGTTTGACCCTTAAAAGTCTGATTCGCAAAATAGAGTTTTATCTCTTTGTCTCTGCATAGTTCACTTTTAAGGATCGGTTAATTCCTTCTTTTATACAACAAAAGTAAGAAATTAACCATTATCAATTTTCATTCTGCAAACTAAGGGTTCTCTGCGTTTAAATGTAAGAAAATGAAGAATTTGGCTGTTGTAATCCTCGCTGTTTTGTTGTTTACTTCCTGTGAGCACAAGTTATCTAAAACTGCACAAACTCACTCGTCTGATACCCTAAAGCTTACTTATGCACAGGGTTTTGCTGTGAAATATTTCTCCGGTTATAAGGAAGTGATAGTTTATAGTCCATGGGTAAAAGGAACAGAATATGCCCGTTATTATCTAGTTAATGACATTAAAATCAAAACACCTGCTAACGGTACAAAAGTGCAAATTCCTCTGAAAACGTTGGCAGCTACATCAGTAACACATTTCGAGTTTCTAAGTCTGTTGGGAGAACTGAAAACTTTAACTGCTGTTTGTTCTCCCGAAATTATTTACAATGCTGAAATAAACAAACGGATAGGAGAGGGGAAAATAGCCGACTTGGGTAATGCGTTTAATATCAACGTGGAAAAGACGCTGCAACTGAAACCAAATGCCGTGATGATGAGTGGCTATAATCAAAATGATTCATATGCGGTGCGGGTTTCGCAAGCAGGAATACCTGTGATTTTCAATAACGAATGGATGGAAACTTCGCTGTTAGCACGAGCAGAATGGATAAAATTTGTGGCTGTATTTTACGATAAGGAAAAACAAGCTGACAGTATTTTTAGTGCTGTTGATAAGCGTTATAACGAAATTAAAACCAAAGCTGCTATAGTAAAAATAAAACCCACCATTATGGCCGGTTCTAATTTTCGTGGTACCTGGTATATGCCTTCGGGTCGTAATTATATGGGCAAACTCTTTGCTGACGCAGGTGCAAATTATTTTTATGCCAATGATACAACAGCTGGAAGTTTACCGTTAAATGTGGAAACTGTGCTTAAAAATTTCTCCCAAACAGACGTATGGCTTAACTGCAACTTTAAATCAATTAATGATCTGGTGAAAGCTGATGCTAAGCATTCATACTTTCGCCCTGTGAAGTTGAAACAGGTTTATAATTTCAATAAACGCTTACTGCCTTCCACGGCCAATGATTTTTGGGAAAGTGCGGTGGCCCGACCAGATTTATTACTCTCCGATGTGATTGCCATTTTGCATCCGGGAATTTTGCCGGGCTATCAGTTGGTGTATGCAGAGAAACTAAATTACTAAAAACTGAGATATTATTACTATTTTTTTTACTTTTGTAGGTGCTCTTAATAATTTGAAATAATCGGATTTATTTTAACGATACATTAAATTGATTTTTATGAAAAAGCTTCATTTTATGCCTTTGTTAATGGTTTTAGTGCTATTAACTGCTTGCGACAAGAAAGATACAATTATTATAATTCCGGTTTTAAGCACTGTTGATGTGAGTAATCTTACCCAAACTACTGGAAAATCGGGAGGTGTTATAACATCAGACGGTGGATCTACTGTAATTTCAAGAGGTGTTTGCTGGAGTACTAGTCCAAGCCCAACTATAGCAGATCGCAAAACGACTGATGGAACAGGAATAGGGTCTTTTACAAGTACACTGACCGGATTATCAGCTGATTCGACCTATTATGTTCGTGCTTATGCAACTAACATTACCGGAACGGCCTATGGAAATACTGTGGCAAGCCTATTAACCGACTTGGATGGTAATATCTACCATAAAGTAACTATCGGAACTCAAACATGGATGGTTGAAAACCTGA
>CAIKVR010000391.1 GCA_903830915.1 uncultured Bacteroidales bacterium | reverse complement strand
GGAATTTGAGAATAAATATACCGGTTTAACTGACATCCCTCCAGCTCCCTCAATGGATGGAGAGTGCTGAACCCTGAAAATTGGTGCGTATATTCAGTTTTGTATTCAGGTAATATATCTTTTATAATCCGATTATTTGCAACTTAAAAAATCACTTCGCAAACCACTCTTGACATCCCATAAACTACTATCTCCTTTTTCCTTCTCCTTTGGAGAAGGTGTCCGAAGGACGGATGAGGTCGGGGCTTGGGGCGGTATTTCTTTTGTTTCATTTAATTTTTAGATTGATATTCCCAATCCAATGTCGTTTAGATAAGGAATTTCAAATTTAAGCAAGATACAAATAAGAGAATAAGGGTATTTTTGCTTGTTTAATTTTATCTACTAAGGGCATAAATCCCTGATTTATATTGATTTTTAACCCTTAGTAGAGAGAATAAACTACCTGATTTCCCCCTTATATATTTTTAATGCTTAACTAAACGGCATTGATTCCAAATCTGTAAAGCTATAAACTGCCCACTCTTAAGAAACAAATGATGAATAGAACGCTGATTTTCGCGGTTTAAGCTGATTTTAAACGGATTATTAAAATGCAAGCATTTTTGATTTTGCTCCTAAATCAATACCGATTTATCGGGATTTAATATCCGTTTTTTTATCCGTTATATCAGCTAATGCCGTCAAGTCGGCATGTTCCATCCGCGTTCCATTCTTTTTTCTTTTGTTTCATTTAATTTTTAGATTGATATTCCCAATCTGTAATGCTATAAACTGCCAACTACCTACTGCCCACTATAAACTATAAACTACCCTCTTGTTTCCTAAAAAAACTTTCACTAAATTTGTGGCACACATTGAAACATTAAACTCCCGATACTATGACACCCGACCTGACTCCCGAACAGAAACTGCTGCATGCGCAGTACGATGTGCTGAAAAAAGAATTCTCAGAACTGTTTACCCAAAAGAACGACATGCTAATGCAGGATGAGAATCTGCTTACGGCTCTATACCTGAATGTTGTGGGGCAACGGCAGCACCAGAAACTGTGTCTGACGGTGGAGATTAAAATGATTATGCAGCGCATTCACCTGATGCAGAGTTATATCAACCGAAATGTGTATCCGGATAAAGCGGCCATCGATGCGGATATTGAGAAACGCTTTACAGATTATGTCAGCAAAATTGCAGTGGAAGCGCAACGACTGGCACTGGCGAAGGAATACCTCAAAGAAGATGCCTTCCTCCCTCCTCACCTGGTTGTAAAGCTGAAAGAAGTGTATAAAATTATTGTGAAACGGCTTCATCCCGATGTAAATCCACACGCCACTGAAGAGGATAAAGACCTGCTGCTACAGGCTCAGGCTGCCTACGATATGAGCAACCTCGATGCTCTGAATGAAATACTGCTGAGTCTGGATATGCATACTCCCGTATCATTGCCCGACATGACTTCGCTGCAAAAACAGGTGGAAAAGCTGGAAAACAGTGTGAAGCAACTACGCGAACAGATAGAAAAACTGGAAAAACAGTTTCCGTTCAGCTATAGGGACAATCTGGCCGACGAGAAATGGATAAAAGCACAGCAGGATGAGCTTGATAAGGATATTGCCGAACTTGAAAAAGAGAAAAAGAAATATGAAGACTACCTGAGCCTGATGGACGACTGGAAACCAAGCCCCCTAAACTAGCCCCCTAACCCCCTAAAGGGGGAATTAGTTAGAAAGTTTAAAAGTTAGAAAGTTAGAAAGTTTGGAACAAAGAGTATTGTCTCATCGTTTCCTTGTTTCCTTGTCACCTTGTTAACTCGTTTACTGAAAATATTATGGAAAACGGAATAGTAAAACTTACCCCCGAGCTGCTGGCTCTGATGGGTACGGGCGGTGTGAATGCACTCGCTCCTTTTAGCCGCGAGATTTATTTGCTGGATGTAGTGGTGGCCGGTACAACCTTCTGTAAATCAATAACCGAACTGGAGCCTTCCCTCCTGCCCGACACCGTACTGAAAATGATACGGCAACCCCAAAACGAACACGATGAGTTGGCAATAGGTGTTTATTTCAACGGTATTCGCTTAGGCTGGATTCCTATGGAGCATAATGTGGTTATCTCCAGACTAATGGATGCCGGCAAGGCTTTCTTCTGCCGAGTGGAACATACCAGCAAAAAAGGCAACTGGGTGAAAATTCAGGCTAAGATTTTTATGGTAGAGTAATATTAGCAGTAAACAGTAAATAGTAAGCAGTAAACAGTTAGCAGTAAACAGTAAGCATTAAACAGTTAGCATTAAACAGTTAGCATTAAACAGTAAATAGTAAATAGTAAGCAGTAAATAGTAAGCAGTTAGCAGTAAGCAGTAAATAGTAAACAGTTAGCAGTAAACAGTAAGCAGTAAACAGTAAACAGTAAGCAGTAAATAGCAATTAACAAGAACTACTTTCCTTTTGAATATCCAACCACTCTATTTTCTTCCCAATGGGACTAAATTAGCCGCTGAATAGCTGCTAAATTAGGATAAAAATATAGATTTTAGTTGAATCAGAGTCATGGAGGAGCGATTTTCGGATAAACGATATTCTACCATACATTCTTCCCAACAGGACTATATGAGTCGCTGTATAGCTGAGATATTCTTGTAAAAATATAGTTTTCATTTGAATCAGAGCCACTGAGGGGGATTTTTGGATAAACGATGTTCTACCTTAAATTCTTCCCAAAGGGACTATATTAGCAGCTGCATAGCTACGAAATTCTGGTAAAAAAAATAGAGAATTCAGTTGAATCAAAGCCACCGATGTGCGATATTACTATAAAATGATTTTCCGCATTTAAAGGTTTGATTCAACTTAATAGAGTTTCTATAAGTTCGTTTTTTGTTGAAAATAGCACGCGGATTTAGCCTGATTAGCGGATAATCTTCTAATTTTTTTTGTAATGTACTTTGATAAAGATTAATAAATTTAGTAAATTTGCGCGATTTTTTACAGAAAGCTAACTATCATGAGAAAAATGAACCAGAAACAGCTTGAGCAAAACCGACGAAAGCTGGAAAGGGAAAAGGAAAAGCAAGACTATATATACCAAATGCGAAGGTTTGCCGACATGTTGGGCGGTGAGGGTACATTTGCTTTGTTTCCACAACAGCTTATAGAAAATAGTTATCAATTACGGATTTTACCGCTTAAAATGGTTGTAAATAATCGTGATGAGATTAGCGAAAAGGATCACCGGAGGTTTTGGAAAAGTATGAAAAATCTGTTGAAGATGAAACAGAATTATTTCAGCTTTAACGGCATGGAGTTTGACACCGAATGGTTTATCTGTGCGGGGCTTAATATTATCAATCTGGTTGATTATTCTATCCAGTACCGTGCAGAAGAACCCTGGAGTATTGAAATATCGAAAAGAATAGCTCCTGATATTAAAAAGGAGATGTTTGAGAAATCTTATTTAGCCCTATATGAAGTTGCGAGTTTTCTTTATTTTTGGTTTTATAGGTTTGACGACAGTCAGTTTTGGTTTAGTTTTGATTTAAAAAAACTACCTGAAGATTCTAAACATTTGCAAAACGTGGTGGAAGTAAATGCTGAAGCGGTTGAGCCGCGTTATTTTACAATTGGAACTAATAAACGACCAGCTTATAAAATTGGATGGCCTCAAACACTAACCGGTATAAATTATATTGAAATAAGCCCTTCACTGTTTGGACGTGAATTTGATGGACAGGAAAGTGTACCGGTTTATATTCAGACCCATGCCCTGAACCGAATGGAAGAACGACTCGACAGCCTGAACTTACAGGAATTGATAAGCTCTGTTTATGCATCATTACTAAGGCCGGTGGCTGTACGGAAGGAAAAATGCAGAATTCTGCTGAGCTTTAGAATATTAGAAACCAAAATGGGATACTTCACAGCCCAATATATCGATGGAGCTGTACTGATTCATACTTTTCTGTTTATTACCAACAACGGTACACCTGAAGGACAAAAACTCAACGAACTTACCGGACTTGGCAAATTAGATAAAAAATACCTGACTATTGATAAGCTCAGCACTTTTATAAACAGCGATATTTCGAGCAATGAAAAATTGAAAGACTTATTTATAAAAGCAGGATGCAATAGCTTGCTTGAGATTGATGAAGCCGTAAAAGCTGTTGCAAAAAAACAACAGGAAATGGCTATCAGCGATCAAATATTGAAGTATATCGAAAGATAATTTTTTGCAGTAATGAAACTTACTGAAATAGTATTCTTTACTGACTCCTTCCCGTTTCTTTCGGGTGGGAGTTTTTTGTTGTTAATAACTTTAGGAATTTATAACTAAACGTGACTTATAATCTTTGATTTATAGTCAACAATTTAAGAGATTTGCAAACATGGAAATAAAAGAAAAAATAATTTTGTAAATGTGAATAATAATGTTTAGTTTTGTGCAAATAATAAATAAAAAGAATGCTAAACTATTATTACGGAGATTCTATAGAAATTTTTATTAGTAAAAGTACCAATGAGATTATTGGAGCGATTACTAATTCTAATCAATTTGATTCTAACCAGAATACAAATAAATCATGGGCAAGCCAAATAGAGATTCTGCAAATGCAATTATCAGGTCTTAAGGGGAATATCTATTTTGAGTTTAGTATTCCTCGAATGGGAAAGCGGATTGATTGCTTGCTAATCATCAGAAATATTATTTTTATAATAGAGTTTAAGGTTGGAGAGAAAGAATTTCTTAATGCAAATTATGAGCAAGTATGGGATTATGCACTTGATTTAAAGAATTTCCATAAACCAAGTCATAACGCATTACTAATTCCAATATTATTAGCCACTGAGGCAAAAGAAGAGTCATTTCAGTTTATTCAAACATCCCACAACGATTATTTATATAAACCTTTAAAGGCTAATAAAAAGAATATCAGAGAAATTATAGAGCAGTGTTTATCATCTTTAAATAAATCAAACGAAATTTATGCTACTGATTTTATTACAGGAAGTTACTCTCCTACTCCAACTATAATAGAGGCGGCTGTTTCAATGTATAGGAATCATTCTGTGGATGATATTACACGAAATGATGCAGATGCGATAAATCTAACTGAAACAACTACAACCGTTTCAAATATAATTGATTATGCTCAAAAAGAAAAGAAGAAAGTAATCTGTTTTGTAACTGGAGTGCCAGGTGCAGGAAAAACTTTAGTTGGATTGAATATTGCGACAAAACATTTAGATAAAGAAAAAGCTACAACGAGTGTATTTTTATCGGGAAATGGCCCCTTGGTAGCAATTCTTCAAGAAGCATTGACAAGGGATAGAGTACTGAGAGAGAAAGAAAAAGGAAACAGAATTACAAAAAGCTCAGTTAAAGATAGCGTAAAAGCATTTATACAGATAATACATCATTATAGAGATGCTTATTTGGTTGACCCCAAAGCACCTTATGATCATGTTGCGATTTTTGATGAAGCTCAAAGAGCATGGAATAAAGAGCAGACTATTAATTTCATGCGCAGGAAAAAGAATCAGCCTGATTTTAAATACTCTGAACCTGAATACCTTATTTCTTGCTTAGACCGTCATGAAGATTGGGCTGTTGTGGTTTGTTTAGTTGGTGGTGGTCAGGAAATAAACACTGGTGAAGCAGGAATTTCTGAATGGTTATTTGCAATCAAAGATTCATTTCCACATTGGGAAATATGTGTGTCTCCAAATTTGACTGATAGTGAGTATGGCGCTATTGATGCAATCTCAGAAATAAAGGAAAGGTGTGTTACAAGGTTTGATAAAAGTTTGCACTTAGCAGTTTCAATGCGTTCATATAGAGCTGAAAATGTTTCTTTATTTGTCAAACAGATTTTGGATTTAGATATTTTAGAAGCTCAAAAAACATTGCTGAATATATCAGATAAATATCCAATAGTACTAACAAGGGATGTTGATAAAGCAAAAAAATGGTTGAAAGAAAAAGCACGTGGTTCAGAAAGATATGGAATTGTTGTTTCCTCACAGGCTTACAGGCTTAAACCACTTGCAATTGATGTAAGGGTTCAGACAGACCCTGTTCAATGGTTTTTGGCAAATAAGGATGATGTTCGTTCATCTTTTTTCTTAGAAGATGTTGCTACTGAATTTCAGGTTCAGGGTTTAGAATTAGATTGGGCTTGTGTTACGTGGGATGGTGATTTGAGATATTCTGAAGATGGTTGGAAGACTTTTTCTTTTGTTGGAAGTAAATGGCAAAATATCAATAAAGAAGAACGCAAGAAATACTTAATAAATGCTTATAGGGTACTTCTTACACGCGCTCGTCAAGGTATGGTGATTGTTGTTCCAGAAGGAAATTCAGAGGATCATACCAGAAAGCCTGAGTTTTATGATAGTACGTATAATTATTTGAAGGATATAGGCATTAAAATTATTTGATGATTTGAACCAGTTCCCCAGGAAAAAGGTTACCTAGGAGCGTAAAATTCGGCATTGCCTTTTGCTGTTTCGCTGAGGGAATTGATGGGCTGTGTATCAGAATAGCGCAGCTTTTTTCAGGGCACACAGGCGACCTTTTCGACAAGGTTGAGTGTTGCAAGTCGGTCGCGAGTGTCCCCAAAGTCACCCGAAATACAAAAACAAAAAATAAAATACCAGGCCATGGACAAACAGTACAATGAAGATGGTTTTATTCCAAAACACGGAGGTTATGAAAACCTTATAACCTATCAGAAAGCAGATATTATCTTTCTGGGAACAAACCGCTTTTGTGAGAAATGGGTTAGCAAATTCGACCGCACCTACGACCAAATGGTTCAGGCAGCACGGTCGGGACAGCAGAATATACTGGAGGGCAGCATGGCTTCAGGCACTTCCAAAAAGACTGAGATTTTTCTGACTAATGTAGCCAGAGCTTCGCTGGATGAACTCAGAAAGGATTACCTCAATTTTATCAACGTTCGCAGGCTTACCTTTTGGGATAAAAATCACCCTTACTATGCTGAAATGGGTAAAAAACTCCGCACACCCAATCAGACTTATGAAACCTTTCAAAAAGGCATTGAGAGTGAGAACCCTGAAGTGGCAGCCAATGTACTTTACAGTCTTACAAACGTCACTATCTATTTGTTGGCGCAACAACTAAAAAAGCTGGAGCGTGAATTTCTGGACGAAGGCGGGATTAGTGAACGTATGACCAAAGCGAGACTGGAAGTGAAGAAAAAACAGAAATAGAAATATAATTCTAAAAGTTATGACCCAAACTAAAGAAAACACATTGTATTTGCCAATAAAGCAAGTCTATTTTGATGCCATTATTGCAGGCACGAAGAAAGAAGAATACCGTGAAAAATGGTGGTGCTGTTATCATACCACATGAAGATTAATCTATTCCCAAACAATTGTATAAGGTTGAAACCCTACGCAATGCAAATCGGTCGTCGCAATGCGACTAGCTAAAGATTGGAGTGGTTTGTAAGTGGCATCGCCACGTCCGATAAAGCGAGCGTGTGAATTTATTCACATGCTTCAGAAAAAAAAAGAATACAAGAGTTTAAAAAAAACAATAAACAGCCATGAGAGTAAAAGTAGGTTTCCGTGTTCCATCGCTCACCAAGCGCATAGCCGCCCGCACCAGTGTGAAACGCTATGTGAGGCATAATCTGGGGTTTAAAGCACCCCGTGGGTATGGTTGGCTTACCAACCCCAAGAAAGCAGCTTATAATCGGGTGTACAATCGCACCACGAAAGGATGCGCGCCGGTATTGTTGCTGATGATTGGACTGAGTGTTGTGATAATACGGCTGATAATTAAATAATTTTTCTCTTTTGAACTATGAAGCATACTATAAAAACCGATGAATACATTGACTATATAAATTCAGCAATTGCCGAACTTAATGAATTTAAAGGAGATGCCGCAGGCAATCTATATCTTGATGACTGGTTGCTGTCAGTTGTAGTTGATGATGTTGAGGAAAGGCTAGGAAGAGTTGTAATTGAAGATATCAGACATGAGTTTTGGGAATCCTGTGCAGATTATGATAAGATACTCGCAAACAGGCATATTTTTGAGGTAAAATTTGAGAAGCTTCTGAGCTGGAATTATAGTTTTGAAAGCTCGATTGAAACCAGAAAACAATTCAGGTTTGAAATAATGGAGTTTTTCAGTTATCGTGATAACCTGAATGTAAGTATTGATCCCGAAATCAGAAAACATATATTTGCGTCATTCATAGACTTATCAGACAATATTACCAAATTAAAGGGTCAAATTCAGGATTTACTTGATCAGCTCGAAAAAATGGGAGAACCATTTTCAGAGCCAATCGTCAAAAAGGGTCGTAATGCCAAACCTGAGACAAAGAATGAGATAAAACCTTCAGGCTACAGGCTGGCCTCCAAAAAGAAAACTGATTTTGTAAAAATCATCTCAGCAATGTATGAAGCAAAGATATTTGTAAATCAGGAAGGAAAACCTCTAACGAACAAACAGGAATTGATGAATGCCTTTGGAGCTTTACTAAATGATGATTTCGGTAGTTACAGTACCCTGTTGGCACAGGCAAAAGACGGGGATGATAAAAAATACATGAAAATCTTCGATGTTATTAAACAAAAAGGATGGGATTATCTGAATAACCTGAATGAAAACAACTAAAAACAATGGATTTATTATTCACCTAATGTTGATACAAAGACCTAAATTCAAAAATAATTTGATAAAAACACAAGATTAAAACTATTGAATATCAATAGAGTATAAATTCAAATAAGTTAAATGTTGAAATATTAAATTCACTGTGATATTAGGTGAATTTTAATGATTTTAGTTTATAAGATATTTGCAGCGTAATGATTCAACCATTGCGCTGCTTTTTTTTGCAGCGCGTAAACCTAAAACAATATGCAAGTTGCAAAAACAAGACCACCACCCGTTATTTAGTTTACAGTCGGCAGTATATAGTCGACAGTCGCATTAACAAAGAAATATAAAAAAGTTAATTCTTGGCAAGCCAAGCGGCAAAGCCGAGCAGTAAATTGTAAATAAATAAATTGTAAATAAAAAAATGGCAACATTTAATTCTACCACATTTGGCGAAATATCCGGTCGTCACGGTGGCGCAGTAGCTGCGAAAACAAAAAACAACGGAAACATTTTGAGAGTATATAAAGCGCCGTCGAACCCAAACACCGGTAAGCAGATAGCTCAACGCACTAAATTTGCGTTTGTGCTGGCCTACCTGAGTTGTATGCGTGAACTGTTTAAGTACAGCTTTAAGGGCAAAGGCGGATTTGACACCGCTGTGTCGTATGCATTTAAAAATGCTGTGACAGGCTCTGTGGGCAACTGGAGTATGGATTTGAGTAAGCTGGTCGTTTCGGTGGGCAGCGAAAATGTCTATATTTCGGGTACACATACAGCAACATTGCAAAGCGGCACAACCGTAAAGGTGGTTTGGTACACCGGTAATATCCATTACAATCCGGCCGATTCAGCCAAACCCGACGATGTGGTCAGCGTGGTATTTTTCAACGAAGACCTGCGCGAAGCAATGCTGTACGAACCGGAAGTAGCCCGCATCGACGGTACGCTCGAAGCAGAACTGCCTGATAACTGGGCAGGTGGAAAAGCGCATGGCTGGATGTATTACAGCAGGGCTAACCGTTCGTCGAACTCCAACAGTGTGTATCTGGGCGAAGTACAGTTGTAGGTATCTGTATTTTAAGGTATAACAGAGAATTTCGATACATTCATCCCGTGTCAGCTTAGGTTGATACGGGATTTTTTGGTTGAGAAATCCAGCCGGTCTCCTAAAAGAATGTCACACGATATAATCGTGCGGCAGCAACAACCGGTGTGTGAGCCTAACGACCTGCTGGTGTGGACTCCGGATAAGAATCAGTTTTACCCCGAAAACCATCCGCCGCAAAAACTGAAACCCAAACCCATCCCTATTGATGTACAGCAAACTTTGTCAGCCATTCCGTACAAGGATTTGGTGGAAATTGTCAATCAGATAAAGGAAATGCAGAAACAGGAATCGAAACCTGCTGCTAGGGCAAATCCGGAAAATGCTTCTTCTATTATTGAGGGCGTCACCCTGAGTGATATTCTCAATGTAAATATAAAATTTTTGTGTAACTTTGTATTCTTAATTTCTTAGTGTTGAAATTTTAAAAATTTAGTTCAATGAAAAGTAAAGTAGCCCTTGTTCGCTGTAATTCGTACGAAGCGGAAGAAGTAAAAAAAGCCGTAGCCAGAGGCCTGGAGCTGATTGGCGGTACACAATCGTTTGTAAGTAAAGGGGAGAAAATTCTACTAAAAGTCAATTTATTAGTGGGCGAAGTTCCCGAAAAATGCGTTACCACCCACCCTGCCGTGTTCAAAGCTGTGGCCGAAGAGTTTGCCGCGCAGGGAGCTGTGTTGCTTTATGGCGATTCACCGGGATTTGGGGCTACGGGTGCAGCTGCCAAAAAAGCCGGCATAGCCGATGTGGCTGAAACGCTGAACATTGAAGCAGCTGATTTTAAGGATGGTCGCGAAGTATTTTATGAAGCAGGTGTACAGAACAAAAAGTTTCATATTGCCAATGGTGTGCTTGATGCGGATGGACTGATAAGTCTGCCCAAAATGAAAACGCACGGACTGGAACGCTTTACGGGCGGGGTAAAGAATCAGTTTGGCTGCGTGGTGGGTATTCGCAAAGGCGAATTTCATGTGAAACTGCCCGATGCTACTGACTTTGCAAAGATGCTGGTGGATTTGAATTCGTTTATTAAACCCCGGCTATACGTGATGGATGGCGTGATGGCGATGGAAGGAAACGGTCCGCGCGGTGGTACGCCACTTGCCATGAATGTGCTGCTGTTCTCCACCGACCCGATTGCGTTGGATGCTACTGCCTGCCGCATGATTAATCTGAACCCACTATTCGTACCCACGACATTGGTAGGTGCCGAAGCCGGTGCAGGTAATTATAAAGAAGAAGACATTGAAATAGTTGGCGATGCGCTGAAAGACTTTATCTGCTTGGATTTCAATGTGGAACGCACACCGGTAAAGTCGATTAAGAAAGGTAAAATGGTTCAATTCCTCAACAACCGCCTTGTGCCGAAACCATATATTATTGAAGAAAAATGTACGCAATGCGGAACTTGTGTTCACAGTTGTCCGGTGGATGGCAAAGCGGTGAACTGGCTCAACAACGACAAAACAAAAGCTCCGGTTTACGATTATAGTAAGTGTATAAAATGTTATTGCTGTCAGGAAATGTGTCCCGAAAGTGCCATCTACCTGAAAGAACCAATGATAATTAAGGTTGGGAAGATGTTTTGAAGAAAAATATATAAGAAACCCTTCCCCCTTCGGGGACTTCCATTAAAAAAGGAAAAGCTCGGAGTGCAAGAAATTGCTAAATAAAGAAAGTTTGATAAAAAGTTAGAATTTTAAACTAACAATAATTAATTGTATAAAACTTCGCACTTAATAGTTGTCACCTTACTAAACGTACTATTCCTATTCTCCCTCTCCATAACTAAAGGAATCATTTTTTCTTTCTCCATTTGGAGAACCAACGGTCAGCGTAAGTTAAGTTCCCAAAGGGGTTTAGTGGTCGGAGAGGGTGCCATAGGCGGGTGAGGTCGGGGACGAGCAAAGCAGAGGGGTTTAATAACTTACTATTCCATTATCTTCTATAAAAAATTGCCAGCCCAAACAGCGATACTTCTTTACCGATTCACACCTACCTAACTTGTCTTTTACCACTAGCTCGCGCAAATTGCATTGCCTGGTTAGAAGTTAAATCAAATGCCACACGATGCAATTCGTGCGGCAGCAAACCGCTCTTTCAGTACTTAAATGGGGACTTTATATTAAAAGCCGCAGTAAATTTTCTGAGTGATTTTATGACAGCAATGTTACGATTTCTATCATTAAATTACTGTTTGATTTTGGAATGCAACAAAAAAGCAGTATTTTTGTGCTGAATTATCATAAAACTGATTAAAACACACAACAATAACAGGAGTCATTTTTTTACATGAAGAACGAAAATAAGATTACCACACTGAAAATGATGAATGGTAACGAAGCAGTTGCCAGAGGAGCATTTGAAGCAGGCGTAAAAGTTGCTTCCGGTTTCCCGGGCACACCTTCCACCGAAGTAATGGATTATACCCAACAGCGATATCCTGATATCTATTGTGAATGGTCGACAAATGAGAAAGTGGGTTTAGAAGTAGCCATTGGAGCTTCGTTTGCAGGTTATCGCAGTCTGGCAGTAATGAAAACTGTGGGTTTACATGTGGCAGCCGATGCATTGGGTGGAGCTGCCGGCAGTCAGATAAACGGCGGACTGGTATTGGTGGTTGGCGATGACGTAGGCCGTATTGCGGGTGATGACTATAATGATGTTCGTCATTATGGAAACATGTTTAATATCCCGGTATTAGAGCCAAGCGACAGTCAGGAGGCCAAAGACCTGATGATTAGAGCATTCGAGATTAGCGAAGAATACAGTACTCCGGTTATTCTAAAAATAACATCGGTGATATGCAAAACAACGAGTGGAGTTGCCATTGATGAAAATTACACTTACGAAGTAAAAAACAGAGTTAAATATCCTGTAAGTTTCAGTAAGGTTATCATGACCACCATGATGATGAATGCCAAAGGCTCGGAGCATCCTAAGCTAACCAAATGCTTTAATGATTTTCCGGCACATATGAAGCGCCTGGCATCTGACAGCAACGACTTCGATATTAATAAACTGGAATTGAAGGGTAAAAAAATCGGAGTAATTACAGCAGGAACTCCTTACTTTTACACAAAAGAAGTGTTACCCGATGCCTCGATTTTAAAACTAGGTATGGTTATGCCGCTTCCAGAAAAGTTGATTCGGGAATTGGCCGGACACGTGGAGAAACTCTATGTGATTGAAGATGGTCATGATATTATGGAAAAGAATATCAAGGATTTGGGAATTGCGGTCATAGGAAAAGAATTATTCCCTAAATTCCCCGAAATGATGCGTTTTACTCCGGATATCATTGAGGAAAAACTCGTTCCCGACGCACCAAAAAGAATGCTTATGGAAGGTATTCCTTTCCGACTGCCGGTTAGTTGTGCCGGATGTTCGCACCTCTTCATATCACAAATACTACGCAAACATAAAATCAAAGCTTCGGCCGATGTTACCTGTGGTTTAATCGGGTGCTTTCCGCATATGGAATCCTATTCGCTGCAAAAATGTATGGGATCGAGCATTGCGCTGGCACATGGTTACAACGTGGCAACCGATCACAAAGAAAAATTTGTGGGTATGATAGGCGATGGTGGTTTTTGGGCAACCGGAATCAACGGACTGATGAATCTGATTTTCAACGACAGTCAGTCAACCACGATTATTGTCGACAATAGCTGTCTTGCAATGACCGGTGGTCAGCATGTTGCCTCCAGTGAGTTTGGGTTTAATTACAAACCGGAAAATAAACTGGAAATTGCCAAAGTATGCGAAGCCATTGGGGTGAAAGATATTGTAACCGTGGATGCCTACGAATTTGAAAATCTCGAAAAAGCTATTCTGAATGCAGTAAAAGCGGATACTAATTCGGTGGTTATTGTAGAAAAACCCTGTGTAACCAAGTTTAAGCTGCCTAAAGGTCCGCTTTATTCTATTGATCAGGATCTTTGTACGCAATGCCGGAAGTGTATCAATATCGGATGTTTAGCCATAGAGAGTAAAAAAGGCAAGGACGGAAAAGTTGAAATAGTTATTAACGAGGATCTTTGTGTAGGCTGTGGATTATGTTCTACAGCTTGTAAGTTTGACGCCATAAATTCATAAAAATGCAGGATACAGGAAAAAATATTATCATAGCTGGTGTGGGAGGACAAGGAATTCTCCTTTTCAGCAACCTCTT
>CAIKVR010000390.1 GCA_903830915.1 uncultured Bacteroidales bacterium | reverse complement strand
TCCAACCTTCAGCGACCAAAAAGGATTAGTTGGCTCGTGGGGAACCGATTTTCCGGTAACCGATACCATTAAATACGAAAAACAAACCGTCGGACTGGGTGTTTTTGTTCCGCGACCTTATGCAAAAAAACAAGTGGTTCAGGGATTGAACAACCTGATTCTGATGCCTTATAAGAAAGGTGAAACACTTCGCTTTTACTTCACCGCGGCCGCCCGCAAAGAAGAAAAAGACCCCTTTACTTCCTCCGAACAATTTTTTGCCTACCTGAAAAACCGGGGAGCAGCATTGGAACCGGTGCTTGTAAAATAATTATTCATTCAACTTTTCAAAGACCGTTGTCATTCCTGTCGACGGTCTTTGTTGTAGAATGACTTTCATACACGCTTAAAAACAACTACCTTTGCCTCCACAACTAAAAACAACCAAATGACTTTTGCAGACTTAGGCATTAAAGACAATATTATTCAGGCACTTGGGGGAAACAATATCACGCACCCTACCGATATTCAACTTCAAGCCATTCCGCATATTCTACAGCATGATACCGATTTGGTGGCTGTGGCGCAAACCGGAACAGGAAAAACCGCTGCCTTTTGTCTGCCCATTTTGCAAACCATTGACCCTAAACTTCCGAAAATACAGGCTTTGGTGCTGGTTCCTACCCGCGAACTGGGGCAACAGGTGGCACGCGAATTCTTTCTTTTTTCGAAATACCTGTCGCGCGTATTTGCCGAAGCGGTTTATGGCGGTGCGCCCATTGAGGATCAGATACAAAAGCTGCAACGTGCCACGCATGTGGTGGTGGCCACTCCCGGACGCTTAATTGATTTATTGGAACGAAAAGCCTTAAGTTTAGTTGATTTAAAATATCTGGTGCTCGACGAGGCTGACGAAATGATGAATATGGGCTTTAAAACAGAGATTGACAGCATTCTGAAATCCTGTAAAACAAATATTACCAAAATGCTATTCACGGCAACTATGTCCGGCGATGTAAAACAAATCATTCATGATTACCTACGTCCCGATTTTGTAGAAATACGTATCAATGCAGAAGAATTTGTGAATCAAAAAATTGAACACGAATACCTGATTTACAAACAAGGACACAAACTGGAATACCTGAAAGCGTTTCTGGCAGAGCGACAAGGGCAACGGGGAATTGCATTTTGCCGGACAAAAATTGCCGCCAAACGACTGGCAAAGCAATTAGCCGGCTTTGAAGTGGTGGCTGATGCGCTCCACGGAAATTTGAATCAGGAAATGCGCGACAAAGCGATGCGTGGATTCAAAAAAGGTCGCATTAACCTGCTGGTGGCAACTGATATTGCAGCCCGCGGCATTGACGTGAAAGAGCTCGACTACATTATCCATTACCATTTACCCGAAAAAACAGAACATTACACACACCGTAGCGGACGAACTGCCCGTGCAGGGAAATCGGGTATCTCTATATGTTTCGTAAAAAATGAAGAACTAGAGGACATCAAAGCATTGGAATCAGAATTGGACATTCAATTTACAGCGCTGGATATTCAACCAAAACCCGAAAAACCAAGTGCTCCGATTACGATTTATATGAATATTGGGTTTGGACAAGGTTTTACCAAAGGAAATCTGCGAGAATTTCTGGTGGAAGAAGCCGGACTCAACATGGACGATATTCAAAACATCGTGGTGGAAGATAACCGCTCGTACTTTGATATTCCACAAAAATTCGAACAACAGATCTATATCAACCTCAAAGGCTTTAAGCTGGCGCACCGCAACCTGAAATTCAGTTTGGATGCGGAAAGAAGCAAGCGGAATATCTATTAAATGCAATTCGTAAAACGAAATAAAATTGTCTATAGCATTGCGGTGATAGTGGTCATTGTATTAGGGCTTTCGTCCCGAAAATACGCCTGCAACCTGCCCGATTTTATCAACACCTACCTGAGTGATGGTTTGTGGGCATTGATGATATTCTTACTTGTTGCCCTGATTTTTAATCACTGGAAAACAACTAAAGTTGCCGTTACGGGCCTGGCATTCTGCTATGCAATTGAAATCAGCCAGCTGTATCATGCTCCGTGGATTAATCAAATCAGAAATACTACTTTGGGAGGATTAGTGTTGGGATTCGGATTTTTGTGGACCGATATAGTAGCGTACACTCTCGGAATCGGATTTGGCGTTTTGGTTGAGTTGATTATACGAAAGAATATTCAGAAAGAACAGGTTTGAATTCAAACCTGTTCTAATTTTTTATCTATTCATCATACTAGGCTTCCCAGCCAGTTGCGCCGCAGCATCTACGCTGAAAGTTCCATCAGTTACAATTTCTTCACCTTCATTCAAACCGCTTTCGATCACATAACTATTACCCAACATCGGTCCAAGTTCAATTTCACGCATTTTGAAGCTGAAACCCTCATCTTCCAGTTGCTTTACATACACGATGGAACGTTTGCCGGTCCAAAGCACTGCTGAACGTGGAATCACTAATTTATCCTTGAATTCATTGAGATTGGCTTTTAGCACACCAGTTGCAAACATTTCAGGTTTCAGTTTCCCACCTGCATTGCTTACTTCCACACGGACTTTAGCCACACGATTCACCGGATCAATTACCGGGTCAATAAACTGTATGTTGGCCGAAAAGTTCGTTCCTGGCAAGGCCTGCAAGGAAAATGAAATGCTGTTACCCACTTTGAGAAAAGGCAAATCGCTTTCATAGGCATCAAACAGCACCCAAACACTCGAAAGATTGGCAATGTCGTACAACACGCTACCTTCCGAAACATGGTCGCCGGTAGCCACTCGCTTCGCTGTTACAATTCCGGAAGTATTTGAATATACTTCAAAATTGGTTTTTACTTTGCCTGAACTTTCAATTTGAGCAATCTGCTTTTCAGTCAGCATCCATTGCATCAGCTTTTCCATTGCTGCATCGTAAATTTCAGGTTGCATTTGTTTGCTTTTTGCAGCTTCAATGAGTTCCTGTTGAGCAGTAATAAGTTCGGGCGAATAAATCAGTGCCAACAGCTGCCCTTTATGAACCGCCTCACCGGTGAAATTCACAAACAGTTTATCAATCCGTCCGCCAATATGTGCCACCTGATTTTGGAGTAAGCGTTCATCGGCATGTACTTTTCCGTAAAGACGAACTTCTTTCACAGGTTTCTGACGACTTACAATCGACGTGGAAACATTAGCCAACTCTGCAGCTTCTTTGCTAAAATGTACTGCATTGGAATCGACTTTTGCGCCTGCATTTTGTTTCAACAGAATCAATTCCATGGCGCAAATAGGACATTTACCCGCATGATCCAAATGAATTTGCGGATGCATGGAGCAAGTCCAGATTTCTTTCTTAGTTTCTGTAGTTTGTTGCTTTTCAGACTTTTTATCTGAAGGATGAAAGAAAAGCCAACCGAGGAATAGTCCGGCAAGAACCAAAAGTCCGTAACGGACGTATGTGTTTAAAAATATTGTTTTCATAATGATTTTTATTTAACTGTCAATTGTCAACTATAAACTGTCAACTGATTTTAATCGTTTTATCAATGCTTCCGCTTTATTATATTCTACCACCGCTTCCACCTGTTTCAATTCATAGTCGAGCAATTGCTGGCGAATGCGTAAAATATCGCTTAAACCGGAGGCCGACGACGAAAAACTTTTAATGGAAATATCCAGCGACTTTTTGGTCAACTGACTCTGGCTATCGTACAATTTCATGCGTCTTTCGGCATCATTGTACTGTTGCAATGCCTCGTAATACTGTGTTTGCAGCATATTTACCGTTGCCTGAAAGTTTTGTTCGGAAGCCATTTTCAAAAAGTTGGTTTCAGTTTGCATGGCTTTATATTTCTTTCGGTAAATGGGCAAAGTCACCGTAAGCATAGGCATAATCATATCCTGACCGTTCATGGGCGAAGTAGACATTTCGCTCTTGCTGATAACAGAATAATTTATCCCCACTCCTACCATCGGCAGTCCCATTTGCTTTTGCATGTTATTGCGTGCCCTAAGGGATTGTTGCTCATACCGGAACATCCCAAACATGGGATTTCTGCTAAACATTGAATCAGTAACGGACAAATAAGCGATATCCAATGGTTCGATAGGCAACAACTCAACGGATGCAACAGAAGTTTTCTGCTGACGATTCAGCAAACTATTGAAACGTGCCACAGCAACCAGTTCTTCATTTTTCAACGATGCAATATTATCTTCCAAACTTGCCGTTTCAATCTGAATCTGGTACACTTCCGACAGGCCGGAAGCACCCGAAGCTGAACTCATTGGTGCCGAGCCTGATGAAGTTGCAGACCGGGAAGCCGTTGAAGTTCCTGAACCACCGCCCATGGTATTCATGCCGGAAGAGCCCGAAGTAGTTGTTGAAGCACTCCCGCCCGACATATTTCCACCGGAAAGAGCAGAACCACCACCCGAAGAACCCGACCGGAATTTCACCAAGGTAAGTCGTTCAATAGTTTTCAAAAGCTCCACGTTTTTCTCCGAAATACGAATATTTTGGCGAACCCGATACAAATCGAACCAGGCACGCTGAACATCGTAGTAAACCTGCAACTTGGCATCCCTAAAGGCTTCGAACTTCATTTTTGCCATCAGGCTCATTTCATCCTTGGCGTTTTTGATGACACCAAACCACGGAAACATCTGCATTAGCTTGATATCCGCCACCTGATAACCGGCCATCAACTCCATCGGACTCAGAAAAATGCCCATTTCCAATTGAGGATCGGGTAAACTACCCACCTGCGGAACTTTTTGCAAGGATGCCTGATATTCATTGTATCGCTGCAAAACAGTCGGGTTGTTTTTTGTAGCCAACTCAAGATAATGCATCAGCGAATCCTGCGAAAAGCCTTGCATGCTGAAAGCAAATAAACCTATATATAAAATTAGCTTTTTCATATTCTATCTTTTTTCACCACAATAGGCACATAGAGAACATAGATTCTAAATGCCCTATATGTCTATGTAGTTAATTCCTTTTTTACTGCATATTCCCTCCACATCGCCTGAAATAGCGGTACCACAAAAATAGTCATTACCTGAATAATCATTCCTCCAAAAGTAGGGATAGCCATTGGCACCATAATATCCGCACCCTTTCCGGTGGAAGTAAGTACCGGCAACAGGGCGATTACCGCCACAGCCGTTGTCATCATGGCCGGACGAACCCGTTTCTTACCTGCTTCAATCACCGCTTCACGTACTTCATGTACCGTTTTGGGTTTCTTATCTTCGAACACCTGATGAATAAGATCG
>CAIKVR010000389.1 GCA_903830915.1 uncultured Bacteroidales bacterium | reverse complement strand
TTCACCAAATTGTGCAGATCCTGCCACCAGGTGGGCAGCGAAAAATTCACACCATCATAATATCCGCCCATCATCGTTGCCAGTGTGGTTGTATCGCGCGAAGCAACCGTACTTGTCAGATAATTTTCGTAACCGCTGTATCCGTTCACCGCAATAACTTTAATATAATAATGCGTGTTGGCAACCACATTGGCCGGATAGAAATTGCCAGCCGGACCCTCATAGCATACCTGAGCATTACCAATGTAATCGCCTTTCATATACGTTTGCCCATCCAAAGTCACTTCAGTAATTGGCGATGATTTTTTCAGCACTATATACCTGTCGGGAACAGAACCACCATCAGCAAAATTCACTCTGAAAGTATACGATTTCAAATTTGTAAAATTCAAATTAGCAGCCGGACTTGTTGGTTCTGTGGCATAGCTACCTTTCACACCCCATAAATTTAAAACATAAGGTGTATTATCTGCATCACTGTTCGCGAGGGATAAAATTGCCTTTTTCGACCCGTCTGCTCCGGTTGACGCGAAATTTACAGTAAAAGTTGCGGAATCAAGAGCAGGAACATTCAATGGGATATTGCTCACGCTGAACATTCCGGCATCAGTACCTGATAAATTTGCAGAAGTAACATGTAAAACCGAATCCGTACCCGAATTTACCACAGTGAACGATGTTGAAGGAGCATTGCCAACTACTGCCAGAGTTCCGTTGGGTATTAAACTATTATTTAATTTTATCTTGATGCTGGCATTAGGGCCGGGTGCGTGTTTTGTAATTGTAATATCATCAACATCCACATTCCCACCCGATTTCGTTGTATAATAGAACCGTACAAAACGACTGCCTGATGCTAAAAGATTTTTAAAAGGAACAGCACTTGCTAAACTTGAACTTGGTATATTTGCATCGGTAAAAGTCCGAACACTATCCCAAACAGAACCATTAATTGATTGCTGAATAGTGAATAAACCTCCGGCAAAAGATGCTCCACGCAAATAATAAATCAGGGTATCGGGTTCATCAACAAAATTTATGGTAAGGTAAATTCCGGTAGCATCAAATTTTATTGCGTTTGGTACTGAATGCACATAACTCGCAGAAGTATAATAACTCGTAATGTTAGTAGTCCATCCATTCGGCAATGTCGACGGTTGGCAATCCCATGATGTTGGCAATGCAGTTTGAGCAAAAACCTGCAAACTAAAAGTACTGATAAATGCAATATAAATTAGCCGGGAAAGTAGTTTCATTTACGGATAAGTTTAGTGATCATGAATTCTGGTGATACAGTATTATTGGTAAATTTATAAAAAATTCCTCAGTGCATATTAATTTCCGATAAAAAAAAGAAGCTACCTAATACAAGTAGCTTCTTCAGTATTAAGTATCTGTTATTAAATTTTTGTTCCTTTAACCAAAATGCCACCAACTTCCCAGGTAGCAACACCGGAAGTGCTACAGGTATATTTAAACGCAATATGCACATTTGTTCCGACAACTGCAGAAAGGTCAATATCACCAGATGGAGTGCTGACAAATGTACCTGTTGATAAGGCAGCTGTTGTTATTTCAGTCCAAGTTGATGTTGTCGGA
>CAIKVR010000388.1 GCA_903830915.1 uncultured Bacteroidales bacterium | reverse complement strand
GGGCTTACGAAATAGACCTTATGCTTTTACTGAATTGGGAGTAGCAATGTTAAGCAGTGTGTTAAACTCAAAAACTGCCATACAGATAAATATGGGGATAATGCGTGCTTTTGTAGCGATTCGCCAATCGCTCATTGGCAAACCTGCAAACGAACTTACACAACTCCAAACTGAATTTAACGAACTGAAAGCCTATATCGAAGATGTATTTGCAGACTACAACGACATAAACGAAGATACCCGTATGCAGATGGAGCTGATAAATCAAACCTTAGCCGAATTGCATACCGACCAAAAATTAATTTCAAAACCCCGAAAGAAAATCGGATTTATAACGGAAGAATAATTTTAAGATTTTCCATGCATTTGTAAAAAACTATTTATATATTTGCAACTTATTAAAAGAACTCCCCCGCTGTAGCGACAGCGGCATTAAATAGTAGCAAAAGCGTTAGGCTTTTATTTCAAACCAAAATTACTGATTCATTTATGAATGAAAATTTACAACTCCAACCCTCCATTATCCAAAATAAGATTTATACCATCAGAAATCAGAAAGTAATGCTGGATTTTGATTTAGCTGAACTTTATATAGTTGAAACAAAACGACTTAAAGAGTCAGTTCGTCGAAATATCTCACGTTTCCCAAACGATTTTATGTTTGAGCTCAATGACGATGAATGGAAAATCTTGAGGACGCAATTTGCGACCTCAAGTTGGGGCGGAATAAGGTATGCACCATTTGCATTTACTGAACAAGGTGTTGCTATGCTTGCAAGTGTATTAAAGAGCGAAACTGCAATACAAGTTAATATTGGAATTGTTAGAGCTTTTGTAGCTATTCGTCAATCGCTCATTAGTAACCCTGCAAATGAACTTACCCAACTCCAAACTGAATTTAATGAACTGAAAGCCTATATCGAAGATGTATTTGCAGATTATAACGATATAAATGAAGACACCCGTATGCAGATGGAGCTGATAAATCAAACCTTAGCCGAGTTGCATACCGACCAAAAATTAATTTCAAAACCCCGAAAGAAAATTGGATTTATAACCGAAAATTAATTATTTTTAATTTTACCTTGCAAATGTAAATAACTATTCATATATTTGCAGCTAATTATAACAAACCACGCTGTATCGACAGCGGCTATCCATAGATAGCAAAGCGTTAGCTTTTATAGAACGAGAAATTACAAATCAATCAAATTTCAATGGCTCAAAACAAAACCATACAGATAGACGACAAAGAGATTCTTATTTATTCTCATAATAATGAGGATTATATCTCACTTACCGATATGGCACACAGCCAGATGGAGGAAGTTGTTATTATCAAATGGTTGAGTTTGAAAAACACGATTGAATACATTGGTGAATGGGAAGCAATGTATAACCCCAATTTTAATTATACCGAATTCGGTACAATTAAAAATACAGCAGGAGGAAATAATTTTGTGCTTTCGGTTAAACAATGGATTGACCGAACCGCTGCTGTTGGAATAACTGCAAAGGCAGGAAGGTATGGTGGTACTTATGCACATAAAGACATTGCATTTCACTTTGGAATGTGGATAAGCCCCAAATTCCAACTACTACTGGTAAAAGAATATCAGCGGCTTAAAGCAGAGGAAAACGACAGGCTTAAGTTGGATTGGAACTTTCAGCGCACATTGGCAAAAGTAAATTATGTGATACACACCGATGCTATAAAAGAAAAACTAATTCCCAAAGAGCTTACACCCCAACAAATTGTATTTGTATATGCCACTGAGGCAGACTGTTTAAATATGGCATTATTTGGGAAAACAGCCCAGCAATGGCGACAAGAAAATCCCTCTAACAAAGGTAATATAAGGGATATGGCAAGTTTGGAACAATTAGTGGTTTTATCAAATATGGAGAGCATGAATGCCATTATGATACAGCAAGGTTTAACGCAAAGTCAGCGATTGACTGAACTGAACAAAATGGCAATCACACAAATAAAATCACTATTGGGTAACAAAACTCTTAAAAAAATAAACAACAAATAATACCCCCGCTGTAGGGACAGCGGCAATACATAGTAGAGAAAGCGTTAGCTTTTATTCCTACTTCAGAAACTTCGACACTTTCATGAGTACTTTGGAATAAGTTAGTAAACGCCTGCGCCAAACGGCGTGGGCTTTAACTTATCATACTAGTGGGGTAGTCAAAAGCCTTGGGAGCGTGTACAATCAGAGTACCATAATTTATTTCATGCCCGAAAGTAAAAGAAAAAAATACTAGAATCAGTTCATCAACTATTTAAATTGAACATTATGAAAAGATTATCAAACCAATCCATTACACTTATAAGCTTATTATTCATGTTCAACAGCACATTCAGTGTGTATGCTTCTGATTATAACATTAGTTTTACAGCAAGTGGTGCAAAGTCTATTATTGATTACGTCACGGTGCAAAACCTCACACAAGGTACAATCGTGACCGTACCTGCGGGAAGTGAACTTGTAGCAACAGCAGTAAATCAGATTGTAGCAAACGATGAATCATTACACATTTATCCAAATCCAATCCAGCATAAAGCTACTGTTAGTTATTATGCCGACAACGGAGGAATTACTCATATCAATGTATTTGGGGTTGATGGACGAAGTTTAGTAGGTATAAGTAAGAACCTGAATAGAGGTATTAATAAATTTGACCTTACACTACCTAAAGGTGCTTATACCCTACAAATCAATGAGAACGGAAAACTACATACCGCAAAGATATTGAGTCAATCGAATAATGCCGCTGGAATAGAATTTACTGCTAACGAAAACACTATTTTGAATGGGGCGCAAAAAGTTAAGAATACAAATGTACCAATGCAGTATAACTTTGGAGATTTCTTACTTTTTAAAGCATACTCAGGTTATTATGTTAGTATTCTGACGGATATTCTCTCAGGAAGTAAAACCATCAATTTCAACTTTGTAGAATGTAAAGATATTGATGGGAATTATTATTCAACTGTAGCTATAGGGAATCAGGTTTGGATGGCAGAAAATCTGAAAACGAGCAAATACCGTAATAACATTGCAATAACTGATAAAACAAATTTATCTACATGGGGAACTTCAACAACTGAAGCTTCGAGCGATTACGCTACACCCAGCATCAGCACAACCTACGGAAAATTATATAACTGGTATGCAGCTTCAAGTACCAATAACTTAGCTCCTCTTGGTTGGCATATACCTACTGATGCAGACTGGACAAACTTATCCTACTTTTTGGGTGGATTAAATCTTGCCGGAGACAAACTAAAAGAGAACGGAAACTCACATTGGGCAATTGCAAATACAACTGCCACTAACACCACTGGATTTACTGCCTTACCTGGAGGTTCACGGAGTACAGATAATACTATTTATGATATTGGTAATTTAGGATATTGGTGGAGTTCAACCGAAGGTACAACTACCACTAATGGCTGGTATCGGTCTTTATCAAATCAGAACAGTATAGTTACAAGAGGTTATTACACAAAAAGCGGTGGTATGACAGTTCGTTGTTTAATGGGTGATTTGCCGATACTTACTACAACATCTGCATCTTCCATTATAGCTACAGGATTTGTAAGCGGAGGTGGAATTTCATTTGATGGAAATTATCCTGTTACTTCCTGTGGAGTTTGCTGGAGTATCATTCAGAACCCGACTATCAACAATTCTAAAACATCAGACTGGAATGGAACCGGAACATCTAGTAGTACTGTTGCCGGATTAACCGCACAAACAACTTATTATGTTCGGGCGTATGCTACTAATAGTTTCGGTACGGGTTATGGTTCACAATTTACGGTTTCTACAGCAATACCAACTTTAACCACTTCAACTGTTTCTTCAATTACAACCACAACTGCAACTGGTGGTGGAACTGTTAGTTTAGTAACAGGAGCTTCACCCGTTACGGCACGTGGTATTTGTTGGAGTACGAATCAAAATCCAACAACTTCTGATAATAAAACATCTGATGGGTCAGGAATTGGAATTTATTCAAGTGCTATTAGTGGTCTAAATGCTGAAACAACTTACTATGTGCGGGCTTACGCAACAAATGGAGCAGGTACTGCTTATGGCACTCAGGTTAGTTTTTCTACCAAATTACCTATATTGACAACTACTGCTATTTCCTCTATTACAGCTTCTACTGCTGCTAGTGGTGGAAATGTAACAGATATTGGCGGAGCTGCTGTAACTGCTAAAGGGGTTTGCTGGAGTACCAGTCCAGCCCCAACAATTGCTTTAAGTTCCAAAACTTCCAATGGTATAGGTGTAGGTCTATTTACGAGTTCAATTACCGGATTGATAGTAGGAACAACCTATTATGTTCGGTCTTATGCAACCAATAGCATTGGTACAGCCTACGGCAATGAAATCAGTTTTACAACATTTTTACCATCTATAACCACCAGTACCATTACTAATATTACTTCAACAACAGCAAGTTGTGGTGGTAATGTTACAGACATCGGAGGAGCGGCTGTTACTGCAAGGGGTGTTTGTTGGAGTACAAGTTCCAATCCGACTATAAATAATAGTAAAACTTCAGATGGATCTGGTATTGGAGCTTTTACAAGTGCAATATCTAGTTTAATAGCTGGAATCACATATAATGTTCGTGCTTATGCAACTAATAGTATTGGTACTTCTTATGGATCTGAAATTAGTGTTACACCTACTTTACCAACTATTAGCACAAACTCAATCGATTCCATTACATCTTCAACTGTGAAATGTGGTGGAAATATAACTTCTATTGGAAGTAATGATGTTATTAGCAGAGGTGTTTGTTGGAGTACCAGTCAGAATCCAACAATAACAAATAGTAAAACATCTGATGGAAGCGGAAATGGAGCTTTTTCAAGTAAAATCAACGGTTTGACAATTGGTACTACTTATTATATACGTGCGTATGCCACCAATAATGTAGGTACGAATTATGGAAATCAAATATCTATTACATTGACTTTGCCAACAATTTCTACAACGACTATCTCATCTATAATGGCAACAATAGCAAGTAGTGGTGGCAATATAACAGCCATTGGTAGCACACCAGTTATTTCAAGTGGTATTTGTTGGAGCACAAGTACTAGCCCTACCATCTCACTTGCAACTAAAACAACCGATGGAAATAATGGGACAGGTACTTTTGTTTCAAACATGACAGGATTAACCAATAGTACTAAATATTATGTACGAGCATACGCTACAAATTCAGTAGGAACAAACTATGGTACAGAAATTAGCTTTACAACTCAAAATGGTGTTGCCACTTTAACAACAACCGGTATTTCGAATATTATGGCTTTAAGTGCAAACGGTGGTGGAAATATAACCGCAGATGGAGGGTCTGCAATTACATCTCGTGGAGTTTGTTGGAGTACAACTTCGGGTCCAACAATTTCATTATCGACTAAAACAATTGATGGTTCAGGAACTGGTTCGTTTGCATCAAATATTACAGGATTAACTCAAGCAACAAAATATTACGTTCGTTCATATGCAACTAATACCAAATGCAATTATATTATGACCCAAAAACTATCAGAAAAAATATAACTGTATCTGCAAATAGAATTGACCTCATTAGTTGTAGTATTCACCACCAATTTGCACATGAAGT
>CAIKVR010000387.1 GCA_903830915.1 uncultured Bacteroidales bacterium | reverse complement strand
TTCAACATCCAATTCACCAACATTCAACCTGGCTGCCGAAGAATATCTTTTCTGTGAGCGGCAGGACGATTTGTTGTTTCTGTATGTGAATGAGCCATCGGTAATAATAGGTTGTAATCAGGCTATTCGGAATGAGGTTGATTTGGATTTTTGTTCACAAAATGGTGTTCAGATTGTACGCCGAATGTCGGGTGGGGGAGCCGTATTTCACGATTTGGGCAACCTGAATTTTTGCTTTATTTCAAATAAAACGGAAGGTAAATCTTCGCTTAATGACGATTTTCTAGATCCCATACTTGCTGTTTTGACTGATTTAGGCGTTCCGGTTGAAATAGGTAAACGAAAAGACCTTTGGTTGCAAAGCGAATATAAAATTACCGGAACAGCTTCGCATGTGGCTAAAAACCGGGAATTGCATCACGGTACTTTGCTTTACGACACAGATTTGGAAAAACTTGAAAAATCGTTGAATTCGAAAACGAAAGATCAATGTATAAAGGCCATTCAATCAGTTAGAAGTCCGGTGAAAAACTTGCGAAAATGGTTTGAAGATCAAGGAGAGTTTACACTTGAAACAGCTGATTTTTTTGAGTTTTTGATTCGAAAATTTCAGGAACATTATCAGCAGGAAAGTGTTGAGAACTTGTCGGACGAACTCATTTCACAAATAAATTTATTATCCGAAACAAAATATTGTTCGGAAGCCTGGACGTATAAAAAGTAGAATTTATTCTTTCTCCGGTTTTTTTGTTCGTGGAGTCTTTACCTTCGATTCATTTTTGGCAATAAAATCTTTCCAACCAGAATATGCTTTTTCAGAAGTCGGTCGACCAAGTTGTAGAAAATGACAATAAGCAGCAGCCAGTCCGTCGGTTGCATCAAGTGGTAACATTTGATCTTGCGGAATGCTTAAAAACCGGCGAAGCATATCTGCCACCTGCTCTTTCGAGGCATTTCCACTGCCGGTAATAGCCATTTTGATCTTCAATGGAGCATATTCAGTAATCGGAATGTCGCGATATAATGCTGCCGACATAGCCACACCCTGCGCTCGTCCGAGTTTCAGCATCGACTGGACGTTTTTGCCAAAAAATGGTGCTTCTATAGCCAAATGATCGGGATGAAACTCATCAATCAGAGACAAGGTACGGGCAAAAATACGTTGAAGTTTCAGGTAATGGTCGGTATATTTTTTCAGGTCAAGCACACCCATAGCCAGCATTTCGGTTTTGTTGCCATTCACTTTCAGAATGCCGTAACCCATGATAGTTGTTCCGGGGTCGATACCTAATATGATTTGTTCTTTAGGCATTAATCAATCAGTTCAAGTACGGTGGAAAAAAAGCTTACCTCATTTCCAAATGCAGCTGAACAGCTGTTTTGAAAGGCACTCGCGTTATTTTTATGCCAGGTCATAAGCGTTTTCATATCCGCAATATGGAATTGGACAGAATAAGAAATACCCTCTTCATCTTCGCTGCCAACTATTTTACTAATCTGAGCCTTGCTGAAACTGCCTGATTCGAGCATAAATGGGATTTGGCTTTCCTTTGTCCAGTTTATCCATTTGTCATTTACCTTGGCAGATACTTTGTATGTAGTGTTGAAAATCAGCATAATTACATTTGTGATTTATCCATTATCCAATTACCATTCAAATTCCCAGTTTAATTCTTCAAATAAACTCAAAGCATTTGCTAATTTCATTTGAAAAATCTCTAACAAAAGTACTCATAATTTCCAAAACTTCCTTATCTTTGCACTGCAAATTCAAAATCA
>CAIKVR010000386.1 GCA_903830915.1 uncultured Bacteroidales bacterium | reverse complement strand
TTCCTGTTCGCCCTCTTCGTTGGTAAAGGTCTGACTGCTCTTTTTACCGAAAGGCGGATTAGCCAATACATAATCATAAGTAGTAGGCGAAGCGGCTATCAATGCATCGGCTGGTGAAATAAAGTTATCACTGTCGATATCCCCGATATTGTGCAGAAACATATTCATCAATGCTAACCTGCGGGTACTGGCCACAATTTCGTTACCGTAAAACGTTTCCAGTTTTATAAACTTGTTTTGATCTTTATCCAGTTTATTGTTTGCCACCAGATAATCATATGCTGCCAAAAAGAAACCACCCGTACCACATGCCGGGTCGGCAATGGTTTTCATGGGCTGTGGTTGAATACATTCCACCATAGCACGGATAAGCGGACGCGGCGTAAAATACTGACCTGCACCACTCTTTACGTCCTGTGCATTTTGCTCCAACAGCTTTTCGTAGATATCGCCTTTTACATCGGCACCCATCACGAGCCATTGTTCGCTGTTAATCATATCAATGATTTTAGCCAGCATGGCAGGGTCTTGTATCTTGTTCTGACTCTTGGTAAATATCTGACCCAATATGCCTTTTTCGGTGCTGAGTTCCCTCAGTAAATTGACATAATGGATTTCAAGCTCTGCACCTTTTACGTCTGTCAGACTTTCCCAGTTGTATTCCTTGGGGATATTCAGTGCACGGTTATACGGAGGCTTGCTGTATTCGTCTGCCATTTTCAAAAACAGCAGATACGTAAGTTGCTCCAGATAATCACCATAACCCACGCCTACATCACGCAGTGGATTACAGAATGACCATACCTTGGAGACTATAGAGGAAGTGTTGTTGCTCATAATATTTGACTAAATGCTTGAATATACTTATTAATATAAACTTGTTTGGATTTTGATTTATATTGCATAATAAATCGGGGATGTTCCAAAGCGATTATTTTCTTAAAGAATCCATATTTGTTATTTATTTCAAGTAAAAACTTTTCATTTTTTCCTGTTCCAAAACAAAAACAAATATCTGTTTGTACCCCTATTGCAATTTGCTTTTCAATATTTTGAATCATAAATTCATAAACTGCATTTGTAAGAGATTTGCTATCGTAGTAGTTATAATTTACCTCTTTCCCTTTTTCGCTTATTTCTGTAAATCCTAAAGGACAAACCGAATTAATATATAACTTATTATAGAATTCGGATTCCCCACCAAATTCCTTAATAACCTCATACACAAAGACTGATGATGGCTCATGTGTAACTATTCCATTATAAGCTATCTGGCAGTTTTCAACAAGTCTTTTGGGATCAGTAAAAGGAATGCCGGTTAATCCCGCTCCAAATCTGCCGGGATTTATTCCTAATATCAGATGACGGGTATTATTATCACTATAGTATTTATTATAAAAAGCTGACGAAATGGGTATTATGCTTTCATTGTCCTTAAATGGGTTCATTATCCGTATACCATCAGGCAACCCACCCTTAAAGTTAAGTTCTTTATTAAATTGATTTATTCTTTCTGCAAATGTGCTCATACCAACTTCCCTTCAAACGCCATTTTCAATATACTCTGCTTCAATGTCTCAGCCTGTAGCAAGCTTTGGGCTATGGTTTCTTCTATCTTATCGCAAACGGTGAGTTTGCTTTCAAGTTCGTCAATAACAAGTTGTTGTTCATTAAGTGAGCAATATGGAAAATCTAATGAATTTAGAATTGTTTGATTTAAAAATGCCCTTGATGAGCCTTTACATAATTCAAAAACCTGTTGTCTTACTTTACCACCTTGAAATAAATAAACAAAGAACTTTGGATTTATGATATCCTGATTAAGTCTTACACGAATTAGATTTGTAGAAATGATGGAATTTTCCATTTTCTTAGGTAAAAGGCATATTTCACCAACTGTACCTGAACGCGAAATTATTATATCATTCTCTTGAACTCGAAAATTTCTTAATTCAACTGCCTTTTCTGATGTAATAAAAATTTTATTTGGCATTTGAAAAGTTCCTTCTCCAATGTTTTCAATACCTAAAACTGGAATTCCATTTGCTTGATGTTCACTCTTTTTGAGCATTGTTCCAAATGGGCCTGTAGACATTCCTTTTTTTCTGTCGAATAATAACGAATCAATTTTCACCCATTTCCACCCTTTAGGCAACTCACCTTCTTTCTGTTCACTGAGCTTAGTCGAAGTTAGTTTTCCTTCAAAAGCAGCTTTCAACAAACTCTGCCGATACACTTTCAGTTGCTGTTGTGCGGTGAGTAGTTGTAGTTTGCCGTTTTCGAGGTCGCTCAGCAGTTCTTCTATTTTGGAGACTATGGCTAGTTGTTCGGAGAGTGAGGGAATTGGGATATCAAGATTTTTCAAAATTCCCTGACTTATATTGGGTTGTGCTCCGCCAATTCCTTGCTTTACCAGACTCGGTTTTTTAGAGAATAGAAAGTAATACAAATAATTGGAATTAATATTCTCATTCTTATAAATACCACAAACTGCCTGATTTGTTGCTGCATCAACACCAAGGAAAGCAAGCTTTCCAATAGTTGCACCATACAAAGCAATCAACAATGTACCTTTTGGAAAAACCTTTGCACTTGAGTTTTTTACTGCTTCTTCAGAAATCTTTTCTTCGGTATCAAGAATCAAACCTCTATCCAACTCACCAGATTTCACCCACGGAATAGTACCTTCATAATAGTTTTTATTTACTCTGCTCGGTGTTCCTCCACTTGTTGTCTGGCACACTTCCCCTAATTTCTTTTCTTGCCAGTGTTTTGGGATATCTATCTCTTCCATATACCTGCCGCTGTTTTCCCTAATGATGCTTGTCGGTGTTTGATCATTCGGATAGACCATTCTTCGCCAGTTATATCTTTACTAAGTGCATATTTACTGGATTGGTAAATTTCTTTCTTCTCTTCAAATGGCTTTTGACCGGCTTTTATATTATTCAGCTTTGGCTCAAGTAGTGTGAGGTTACCAAGCATATATACGTAATTTATATGTTCTTCGTCCGTAAAGACAGAACTCCAGTGTTCATCCATATTTTCAGGTAGTACGTGTTCTATTGTACCATCATCAACCATAAAATCAGTTTTTACACCATTTTCAAGTTGGCTCTCAATTTTATACAGCACATATCTGGCTATCTTTTTTTGCTGACTGTTTGATGTATTAAATGACTTAAGTTCAAAATAATTGCGAAAAACGTCATCCGGGATATACAAATCTTTCAAATCATCCATTGCTAAAGTTGCTGTAGTAATGGTTTCATTGAAAACTTTATTCGCCGTTTTATTATATGCTTTTTCCATTTCATTCGTCTGTAATTTGCCAATTACATTGTAACGGAACGATATAACCATGATTCCATGAACAAGTTTTTTGAACTCAGCAAACTCAAACTTTTCGTATGCCACCATCAATAATGGATGACAAAGGGATACTTTGAATAATATCAAACTACTTACATCCTCTTTCAATTGCTTGTCATTCAACCAAAGTTCATCCTCAGGATTAAACAAAGCATTGTAGGTGTAAGCATAATTTTCTAAATGATCGAGCAAATCTAAAACCTGTTGGTCAGTTTTTACAACTTTTTTAATGCTTTTGAACAGTTGATCTTTCGTAACCAGAGATGATCGTGCATTCAGATAATACCTAAGGAATACAGGAAAATCTTTAAGACCAATGGCATCGATAATTTTTTTCCATTGAATTTTTACGGCTTGTAAATCATTTGAACTCTTAGCCACCAATGAAAACAAATAGTTTTTAAGCAAATCCGTTGATGTTAATTCAACACCCCTCGAATTTAATGTTTCAAAAACGGTATATGCGTTTAATTCATCTACAACAGTGATTTGAATAAATTTCAATTGCTCACCGATCAATTTGGTTAGGAATGAAGCTATTTTTTCTCCGTTATTTTCTGTTTTAAATAACTCGTTAACCTGTTTTACAAAATACTGATATGCGTTCCACAGAAGTTTATCAGAATCGATTAACTTTGAGAAGTTTACAGGTGATCTGAACGTAAGTAATCGTTGCTGGTAAAATCCATCATTGTTTTCGTTCAGAAATAATTTACTGGAATATAACAAAGAAGAAGGATCCTTTTGTCCAATATACTGTTTCATAACCAAATCAGCTCTTTCCCTGTTTGCTTCAGTATCTAATCCTGAATCTGCTAATGATTTTAGCTTGTTGATAATTGCTAATGTCAATAAACTCAGGGTTGAAAACCTTTGCTGACCATCAATTATCCAAAATTGTTTATCGCTTTGTTCGCCTTTTACCTGCAAAACAATTGAACCCATATAATGAGCCTCATTAGAAGTTGAGTATATATTTAGCAAATCATTCCAAAGATCATCTAAATTATCTTGTTCCCATGAATAGTCACGTTGAAATTGAGGAACGAAATAAATTTTCCCATTCCCTAAAATTTCATTTAATGTTAATGTCTTTGTGTCTAATAAGTTAGTTGAAGCCATATCGCTTTATTTATTAAATTTATTATTTGCAAAAATACAAAAAATCACGCTGCCAACACTTCATTCAATTCATTAATAATTTCTTCCGTTTCGTCGCCAAATAATTGCCACATTTTACCTAATCCACCTTGTGCATTAAATGGATTTAAATCAAAGTCATCCTTTTCGATATGGAAACTATTGGTTACATAGTCCTTTATCATACGCAACCAGTACATTTGCTCCTCGTTGAACTTGGTAGCTCCCGCTTGCTTTTTAAATACCCATTCCTGAAAGTTTCTATCAACTGCTTTATCATAGGAAGTCAGATTGGCATCAATTCCGCAAATATGCCGGATTAAAGATACTAAAGCGGTAAGTTCGTTCAGAGGTGAGCCTTTCACTTCGGCTTCGCTCAGTGACCGGCTTTGGCCGCTGAGCGTAGTCGAAGCGCGCCATACATGCATAGGTGCTAGTGTCGGTCTATCACTTTGTAATTTTTCCAACACTTCTTTAATCATGCTGTAGGTTAATTCTCTTCTGCGGAAAGGCTGATTATAGAATATCTGTAACGCTACCAATTCATCCTTGTGAAGTAGCATCCATTCGGTAAAGTCTTTTACCAATTCTGCTGCTTTGTCTTTGTTTTCTTTATCCCATCCCACATGAATTACTTCATCGGGATTGGTAGTGTCTATTTTTTGTTCGTGCATTTTCCGAACATTTTCAATGTATTCATTCAGTTCGCCTGTAAATACCTTGGCGGTTTCGTTATGGAATTTTTCGGTAGCTGTTTTTATTGCTTTTTCAATTTCCACAGGTGCCGAACCAACATGCTCTTTCCGTACCTGCGTTTCGAGTTCTTCCAGCACATCCGGGTCAAATGCATTTAATAAGCCTCTTACCACCTGTGTAATGGTTTTGCCGTTTGCCAGCTGAGCAAATTTGGTATGTTCTTTTTCAGTAATTTGTTTGTCCAGTCGGGTCAATCGGTTAGCCAGCGAAGTAAATAATTCTTCGTCGCGCGCTCCTACAGCAACAGCTTGTAATAAGTCTTTCAACGGTACACCCGGTCTTTTTTCCAGTGGTCGGCTATCGGTTTTCAGACTACGGGTTACGCCAATGGCATCCACTATCACAAAATGATCTTTGGTGTAGGTGGCTGTAGGTGTCACCTTTCGCAGGGTATCTAAATCAATAGTACGCGTACCACGTCCTTTCATTTGCTCAAAATAGTTGATGCTTTTCACATCACGCATAAAGAGCAGAATCTCCAGCGGTTTCACATCGGTTCCGGTAGCTATCATATCCACCGTAACGGCAATGCGCGGGTAATAACTGTTTCGGAAATCGGACAGCGTATCTTTTGGGTTTTTACCTTCTTCAATCACATTATCATCTACATCCTTGCGGTCCTTTTCCGATTTGTAGGTTATCTTTTTGCAGAAATTATTCTCCTCGGCAAACTCTTCGCGTACGATTTGAATAATATCATCGGCGTGACTGTCTGTTTTGGCAAAAATCAGGGTTTTAGGAACCTCGAAAGACCCCCTCCCAACCTCCCCCACAAGGGGAGGAGCAAAACGGTCGGGGAACATATGCGGTAAATGTTCTTTGAATGTCCGGATAATTGTCCGTATTTGGTTTGGATTCACTATGTCTTTATCCAGTTGCTGTGAAGAGTAGTTTTCATCTTCGTCCTGCAATTCCATCCGTTTCTTTCGGCTCAAACGTTCGCGGTGTTCTATGTATTCACCTTTCCAAAGTGTTGCACCCTGTTGGGTTACTTTGGTATCAATTATAAATACATCATATCCCACATTCACATTATCAGCCACCGCCATTTCGTGTGAATATTCACTCACTACATTTTGATTGAAATAGCCAAAGGTACGTTTATCGGGAGTAGCGGTTAGTCCTACTTCAAAAGCATCATAATACTCCAACACCTGTTTCCACAGGTTGTAAATGCTGCGGTGACATTCGTCAATCACAATGAAATCGAAAAACTCGATGGGCATTCTTCCATCATATTCAATGGGTGGAATTGATTTTGGCTGGTATTTTTGTTCGTTTGGATTTTCTTCTTCTGCCGATTCTTCCAATTCTGTTCCTTTCAGAATTGAATACAAGCGTTGAATGGTACTAATGCAAACCTGACTATCTGTAGCTATATAACTCGATTTTAATCGCTGTACGCTGTAAAGCTCTGTGAACTTACGGTTGTCGTCATTAGGCAAATAGGACATAAATTCCTGTTCGGCCTGTTCTCCAAGGTTTTTTGTATCAACCAAAAACAAGATACGTTTTGCTTTGGCGAATTTGAGTAATCGATAAATAAACGTAATGGCAGTAAAGGTTTTACCCGAACCGGTAGCCATTTGTATCAGGGCTTTTGGTCGGTTCTCTTTAAACGAAGCATCTAACTTGGTAATGGCATTTATCTGGCAATCGCGCAAACCTTCAGTTGGCAAGACAGGTAAGTCCAATAATCTTCTTCGCAAAGAATCACCCTTTTTAATCCATTCACGTAGGGTTTCAGGACGATGAAAACAAAAAACTTCGCGCGCTCTTGGTTTTGGATCGGTAAAGTCAGTAAACCGGGTAATTTCACCGGTACTTATATAACCGTATGATAATGGCTCGTTATTTAGATGTTTAAGCTTTGCTTTAGCATATCCTTCAGTTTGATCCTCATGGATATTTAAATGAAATCCTTCTTCTTCCTTTTTTGCTTCTATAACACCACAAGGTTTGCCATCAACAAACAACAAATAATCAACAGGACCTACATCAGTTTGATATTCTCCGATTACAGCAACTCCTGTGCTGACATGCAAATTAATTTTCTTTTTATGCTGAATCACCCAACCGCAAGCAATTAATTGCTTATCGATATTGTCACGTGCAATTTGTTCCTGGTTTTGATTAAGCATATTAGATGTTTTTTCAAAGGTACAAAACTACAAAATCATTTTCACATTTTCGTCGTTTCAGTTAATTTATTTTCATTTCAAGCCGTTTTATTCAGTATGACATAACAATTTAATACATAATCCTGAGTTTGGGTATGTTTTATTACACATCTAAACATTCATATCACGGTGCGCTGCACCGACAAATGTTATGCGGCTTTGCAGCCACTCATAAATCTTTTTAGAAAATCAATGGTCAGTAACCCCAAAAAAAAGAAGCCGTACTATAAAACATGCAACATTCCAAAAATTCTGCATATTGTCACGGATTCTAGCATTTCATCCCGAAATCCCGCATATTGTCCCAAAATCCTGCAGATTATCCCAACAAGTACCACGGTGCAATGCTCCCTTTTAGGGGTTGGGGGTCAAACCACCGGTCAGGTCCCGAAAAGATATTATTGGTACGTTCTACAAGATATGCAACATATCCCGAAATCCCGCATTTTGTCACAAATATCCTGCAGATTATCCCAAAAAGTATCACGGTGCAATACTCCCTTTTAGGGGTTGGGGGTCAAACCAACGGTCAGGTCCCGAAAAGATATTATTGGTACGTTCTACAAGACATGCAACATATCCCAAAATCCTGCATTTCATCCCCAAATCCTGCAGATTATCCCGAAATCCCACTTTTTGTCCCGTAATTGAATAATTATCAACAAATAACCCGGTGTGCTGCCTACTGCCACTGCCCACTGTTTTGCTACTGCTTAATCCAACTATTTCGTTCCCAACACCATTCCCGCTCCCGCACCTTTCTGCGGAATCTGATTTCCAAAAGCGTCCTGCGTTCCAAATTCGATGGCAATGGCCAGTACCAGCGTATCGTCTTTAAACATTCTACCGAATCGTCTTTTAAAAAATGAGTATCACGTTTTGACCAGATGAAGAAAAGTTTTTTTAATCCTTATTCTTTTTCCTAAACTCCCTGATTATTCTTTCCATATAGCTATCCAAATCTTCATCTTCCCGTCTAGTATTTTCATTTAAGGTAGATGCAAATCCATTTATCAAAGCAGTATTGAATTCAAAGTTCTTAAGCAGTAATTCTTCGTCACCAGTTTCCCAAAACTCAGCTTCATCAATCATATTGAATTCAGCGAAATAGGTTTTAGCAACATACCGAAAAACACCGATAATCATTTCATGCGCTTGTGGACCGGCATATTGCGTTTTAGAGCTGCACATATATAAGTACCGGGCATAATCATCGGCAGTCAGAGTCACTTCTTTGCTAACTATCTCTATTTCGCCCTGTTTGTCAATATTACCATTGTTTAATACAAGTTTTTTATTGCCTTTAAATTCACCCCAGGAGGCTAATTGCATAATGCTGCTCATACGGCCGTTACTCAAAAAACAAATGGAAACCGGCTCACTTCCTCTGGGAGTAAATTCAATTCCGTACAACTTGCCATCATGTGTTTGAGTGAGAGCCTCACTCGAAGTGAGCCTCTCACTAACAGGAAATTCCCGCTCATAAATTCTGTATTTCCAGCCATGAACAGTGGCTATTTCTTCCACTTCCTCCATCAGTTGAGGGAGTGTATTTTTATTGGCTATGCGGCCGGAGTAATGAATGGTTAGTCCCATTTTTTTCAATTTAGTCAGACCTAAATGTTTTCAAATTATATCAACTAATTATCGCTCAGCACTTAATCTGTTTTACTCAAACTACATTTCCAAATTGCCATTGGATGATTTTTTATTCTATCAACAATTTCAGGTTCATCAAAAAGTAGCTCCGGATGATAGATTCCCTGATTGAATTTCTCAACAAATTGCCTTTCTTTATCAGTAAGTATCATTAATTCAGATAAATACTCTTTCACTTCCGATTTAGCTGCTTCAAAATCAAATTTATCACTTTTCTTTAATACAGGTATTAATTTGCGCTTAATCTGATTGAAATTCAGATTATCTACAGCATCGAATCTGTATGCATTCAGGGGCGGAGTATTACCACCTACAGCCAAATAAAAAAGTACTGTTTTACGAAGTATTTGTTGTTCTGAATCAGAGAAAATACCTTGTTTGAGCATTGTATAAACATCATACAAATCCCGTGTAGCAGTACGCTCTATAAGTGCTTTTATTTTACTTCCAAAAAGTTCTGCATTAGCCAATGTTCTTACCTGAAAAAGCACTGACAGAGATGGGATATTCACTTCTTTATCAATAGGTTCAAATACGTGGTCACGCATCGAATAGTTAATCTCAATTTTGATATTATCGTTGTTTCCTACGGCATTTTGATAGAAATATACCCATGAGTCAAGCGAATGTGGATTTTTTGATGACGGATTTAGCTGATAGCCTTGGGATGTCATGTATTTTACAATATCATTATTTATTTGCTCCCGCAACGCGAACATTTCTTCGCGGCTGCAATGTTTTGTAAAATCCAAATCAATATCGACCGATAGCCGTGGAAGATTAAAAACAACAAGATTGATAGCTGTACCACCTTTTAATGCCAAATGATTGTACAATAATGGATTGGCATTTATGTATTGCAGAATGTCGCATAGCCGGAGTACCTTCTCCAAATTATCGCGCACAAAAGCTGTATTTGTAGCCAGCACATCTAAATCATTTTTATTGTACTTATACATAACTTTCTCCTCCCTGTTCTAAAAACGAAAGTATATTCCCCGGAGCACAAAGTTTCCATGCTTTAAAATAGTGTGTTGACTCAGACTGGTCAGTCAAATAACGTGTGCTTTTACCCATTTTTTGCAGGCAAAGGTCGAAGAAGTCCTTACTAAGTTTCACTTCCTGCTTAAAATGTTCCAAAATAAACCCTGCTTTCTGATATAAAAATTGTTTGTCATAAACTTGCAAGTAATCGAGCAACAACTCTTCGTTTAGGTAGGTCATAAGCGAAAAGCATTGAATCAGTTCCTCCAGGCCTCCGCACCGTTCTATTTTATCGATACAATCTACCACAGTACGTTCTAAATTACTAACACGGATAAATGAACTTCTACCCGGACTAACTACCCCATTCATACTTTTCGATTCGCAATACTGATAGTTGATGCCTTCAAACCCGAACGAACTAAAGCGGTTACTGCTCGAAACCCACAAATCGTAAAACACCTGATGCGCCAGGCCATGATATTCCAGTGCCGATTGATACGATAGGTAGGAAGTTGGCGTTATTTTGCCGGCTATTTCAAATTTGTTGGCCAAACTCTGTTTACTCGCCAAATCGGTTGCCACATACAAATCGCGCCTGACCTGACAAACCAGCTTTTGCTTCTTGTAGTTTTGAAGCAAATCCTTGGCCGAATTCAAATTGCCAACCAGATTTTCAACATCTTTCAGTCGAAATATCCGTAATATATGAAGCTCTTCTAAATATTGTTTCATAGTACAATTGCTTTATAATAAACACAAAAGTAGGTAAATATCCGTACTTAAACGATATTATTAAAGATTTTCTTTGGCCTGACAGGTTTCCAAAACCTTTTAGGTCTTTTTGATGATTAAATTTTATAATTTGAAGGAAATTCAACCGAATCCACATACCAGAAATCCCATTGATAAATAAACAGGAGTTTCCCTTTGCCGTTAAACCTCAACGTATCCTTTGAATTATCAACAAGAGCTGTGAAATCACATTCGAAATCAACCTGAGCCTCCGCTGAATTTATATCAAATTTAAGATCAATAATCTCAAATTTATTCAGATTAAACGAACTGAATACCCCTCTGAAGTCCCTATGCCAGTTCTGTGTTGAAGCGTTTGAACTTAATTCATGCATATAGAAATCGTCTGTTTTACTTAGGTATGATTTGATAAAATCATTGGAATATCTTTCAATATCATGGGCATGATTGGGATGAAACTCTTCGTAAGTAAAGCATGACATCATGCCCGGAATGTGCATATCATCAATTTCTTGTTGAAACAGTTCTTCGGTAATAAAGCGGTAAATTTCCTGCTCAGATACATCACAGATTGTATCCAGACTAACCTGATGTTGATTCATCAACTCATACAACCGATTCAGTTCATCACCGATTTCATTTTCGGTTAATTCTTCCGTTTTTCGAAAAGCTGGATTACCCAGAAACTCATACAACGTTATTTGTTTGGCATCTTTCCATGCATGCTCAAACGCCATGATATGATCAAGAAACTGACCTTCAATTTCAGGGTGCAAATTATTTTCTTCGGGATTGCTCCAGTGAGCTGCACCGAATTCTTCTTCTATTTTCTTTTTCTTTTCCTCATTTTCCAGATGGAGGCGTTTGTCATTAGGTGATTCTTTTTTCATTCGAATTACAAAGTGTTTTTGTGATTAGATCCCAGTTAAACTATTTTTCAACAATTTCTTCATATTCAAATTGGCTTTTCGTATGCTCAAACAAAGCTATCTCCGGGCTATCTTCCATTTCCTGCAATTCATCCCCGGTTTTCAAATAACGTAACAAAAGTTCAGTTATCGAACTTTCGCTCTTTTTTGTAGAAGCTTTTTCAAGAGCCTCTTCTATATCAATCAGACAACTACAGCCCGCTTTTTCGAAAATAGTCTTCAATTTTTCATTCTTTCCGATATCACTTTTAATAAAACTGCTCAGTTTATCAATGGCGAGGTATTTTTTGTCGAGTTTTCCAAGTCCGGTAAGTTCCGTGAGTTTTTGACCTTCGGGCGTACCATTGTTGGTGATAAACAGAAAAGTATGGATTAATACTGCATCGTCAATATATTCAGCCGACAGATAACCCACCTTTGTATTTGAAAGTCGAAAGGCAAAAAGCATTCGGTTTTTAGTTGTTTTGACAAGCTCTGGCTTTAAAAACGATGCAAATAGTGAAATATGTATTCCCTCAGGATGAAAACAATCAATCCTTTCTTCGAGTCGGCGCAAAGCATGTTTTTGAATATATACTTTCACATCTTTATCCTCAATATTGTTTTTAATTCCAATATCCGAAAGACTTACTTTCATTTCAATAAACCCATGTTGTGAGGTTGCCCAGCTGACACAGTGTGCCATCCGTCGTTGACCATCTATTTCGAAATAACGCGTATCTGCTTTCCTCCGGTTAATGTCTAACACAATTAGTGATTGACTGCCCTTTCCTTTGGGTTTATCCTGAACCGTAAACCAATGCAAATAATCTTCTGCATTGTTTTTGGGAGTACATATATAGTTAGCAAGTTCTTGGAGAAGTTTTAATGCTTTCGAACAAAGTACATCTGTTAGAACAATATCCAGCCTTTTGATAAATTCTTTTACCCATTCAAAATCAGCTTCTGTTTCGTCTCCTTTATCATTGAGTTTTGCCCAGCTAAGCATTTGATAGAGTGTAAATCCAGCTGTACAAAATTCGGAAAGTAATACTTGTTTTCCGTCCATCTCGATGGCAAAGTGTGGATGCAACATCAATTTTTTTACTGAATTATGAGCACTCGTTACTGTTCGTTGTGTATATTCCGGATGATTTACTGCAGTAACAACAACCGGCAGATAGCGGAGTGAATAAGCCACATCAAGAACCACCGGTGGTATTAATAAAAAAGTGCCCGAACCGCCCAGGGTGTCAGCCACTAATTTCATTTTTTCAATATATTCGACTCTTACTTTATCACGTTCCAGCTTTCGGCGATTTTGCTCCAGTTGTTTCCGGTTTAATTTTTTCATGCTAATTCATTAAATATTTTGAGATTAATTTATGTTCAATTTTGCCGTATCAGTTCATTTTTTACACAGGTCAATTTTTAGTACAAAATTAAAAAATATATTTAAGATTTCACATAACCGGGTTAAATTATTTTTCAATAATTTTTACTTTTCACCCACTTAACAGGTTTTCGAAAACCTGTTAGGTCTTTTTGCAAACCAAATCCATTAATCAGCATTATTTTGGTGCCTTTTGTATAGTTCGGAAGATGAACAACCGAACAAATCCCATCTCTACAAATCTCCTAAAAGGCTAAGGTGTTTGTTCAATTTACTTTGCCTGTACAAATGTTGAACGGGCTTTTCCATCATTCTTTATTCCCCGGAGCAAGCAATATTCTGCTAACTCATCTAAATCCACCACCACATCTTCCACCTGAAACCCCTGATTAATTAATTCACGTTTGCCTTTTTCAAAAGCCTTATGCCATTTGCGCCAACTATCGTGCATGCTCTCTTTGTCATCAATCATGTTGATAAATCGGTTCCAGTCTTCTTTCCTGTAGTAAGCTATCTTTATTCCTATCATATCCTATTTGTTCTTTTTGTTAGTTCTTTACTCAATTACTCACACCATATCCAGTTCTTCCATCAATGCCCGCCGTTGCGGATAGAGTTTGCGCAGTTCGGTTATCAGCTGGTCGGCTTCGTCGCGCCCACCCAGTTTTATCATCCGTCGGATATACTTGCAGGCAGTTTTATAATATTCTCTGCTTATGTTTTTCTTCAGATAATCTTCAATAGCGTTATAATACATGCCCACCAACTGTTCGGCATATAGGTTTGCCAGAAATTTCTCTACATAGGTTATATTGTCCAAGGACTTATTGGCTATGAGCAAATTCAGCAGGTTTTCCCATTGCTCTTCCCAACTATACATATCGGCAATGGAATGAAACGACACCCACTTTTCCGACTTTTTCCTGTCGGCTACCAATTGGTCAAAGAAAGATGTCCAATCATCGGTAGCTACCTTTTTTTTCAGTATATCAAACATTTCCTGCGGTCTGAACCGGCTTGAATGTAGAAATAAATAGCGCGCTTGTTCTATTATTTTAGCAGTATCGCCTTGCAACTTATATACATTCAGTAAATGCCACTTCCACTCATCTGCTAATCCCGGCTTGTCTTTTTGATCAGCAACAATGCCCGCTTCAGCCAGTGATATGGCTTTGATATATTCCTTTTTCTTAATAGCTTCGAGTATTAGTTCCCTCCTGAAATTATTGTTATCAATATTGGCTTCGAGGTAACTGTTTAGCTCTGCCTCACCTTCTGTTTTCCGAATGAGTTCCAATTTCATTAAACGGGCTCTGTCATAATCGTAATCCCATTTTTCGCCAGTGGGTTTCACACTGTCAATCCATCCGGCAATCTGTTTTTTATCACTATCGGTTTCTATCAGTTCAATGGCTAAATCGAGCATGTGGAAATGCCAGTCCCAGCCTTTGAAGAGTTGTTTCTGAAAAGCCGAAAGTGCATAATCAAAAAGTTCTCTGCGAATTGCCTTATCTACACAATCTTCCGCAATCCGAAATAATATCTCCTGCGCCGCTTCAATACAGCCTCCCAGATCGCCATTGCTATCATCGCCATGTTCAATGGCTTTGGTCATTTCCTCCAGCATGGCACACCCCATATACATAGCTTCGCGGTGATTTCCTTCATCCATTTTTCTTTCGGCTAGTTGAGATAATTCATATACTGCTTTACCTACTTTTCGGGCAGCCGAATAATCCAGATAGCCATACCGTCCGGCTTCAGAACTTACAATAGTCCGTATTTGTTTGGCATACATTTCATTCGAAACAGGTTGAATCAGATACAGGTAGCGAGCCAGAAACATATCTCTGAACGACTTGTCCTTATTGCAACTTTCAGCTATATACCCTTTCAATTCTTCGGGTGGAAGCATATCCAGAATTTCATTCAGCTGTTCCTGAATGGTTTTCTTCTTATTTTTTAGTGAGGGTTTCACTCCAAGTGATGCGCTTACCTGATTCTTTTTGACTCCCTTTCCGGACTTCGCTTCTATCCCCAACACTTCCTGTTGTAGATAAAACATCACCGCCGCTTCGTGTTTACAAACCGGTCCCCAGTCGTACGGACAAGTACAATCGCAACCATTCAATACTCCTTTTTTTATTTCCATGCGAACAGTATAGGTTTCACTACCTTCCACCGTGGCTTCATATTCACCACCACTCAACTCATCTACACAGGTCACATACCCTTTTTTAAAATACTGTAAACCACGTTTCAGAATATCTTCGTCGATGTGTTGTTCAAATTCATTTAATGGTATTTTCATATTTGGTTTTCTATATTTTTTTACTATAAACTACCGACTATAAACTATAAACTACAACCTATTTCGTTCCCAACACCATCCCCGCTCCTGCCCCTTTCTGTGGTATTTGATTACCAAAAGCATCCTGCGTGCCGAATTCAATGGCAATGGCCAGTACCAGCGTATCGTCTTCATTAAAAGCTTCGGCAGGGTCGGCTAAAGTCAGGCTGAGTGTTTGTTCCGGAATGGAAGCCTGTGTAGAGAACCACGGTGTTTCAATGTATTTCTGTGGACGGGAAAAATCTCCGTGCGTAGGTTCGTAGGTTTGGTTAGCCGGGTTTAGCATAAAATCACTCACTATTCCCAGCGTTGCCACCAACCGGAAAGAAGCATATTTCCACG
>CAIKVR010000385.1 GCA_903830915.1 uncultured Bacteroidales bacterium | reverse complement strand
TTTTATGAACATTTACGTAGGTAACTTAAGTTACAAAGTTCGCGAAAACGACCTTCAGGGCGTTATCGAAGAGTATGGTGCAGTAGAATCTTGCAAAATTATCAAAGATCGCGAAACAGGAAAATCAAAAGGATTTGCATTTGTAGAAATGGCTGACGATGCAGCTGCTGCAAAAGTAATCGAAGAATTAAACGGTGCTGAATTTGATGGCCGTACTATGGTTGTTAAAGAAGCTCGTCCAAGAAACTAATTTCAGATTTCAAGACACAAAGAGAACTTCTGTTATCGTAAGATAGCAGAAGTTTTTTTATGAAAATTATGGATAATTTATTCAAATTCAAAGGGATGTTCAGCGCAAACAGCCCGTTTTCAAAGTTGTTGCTGCTTATTGGTGCAACTATTATTTTCACAATGCTTGGTTTTATAGTGTGGACTGTTTTTCATGGTGACATCAATAATCTACAGTCGTTGAAGTACTTACAGTTGGTCGAATCTACAGGAATGTTTATTCTTCCACCTTTGGCTATGGCATGGTTGTGGTCGGAAAAACCCCTGGAATATCTTCATCTGAATAAGGTGATTAATTACAAATCCATTTTACTGATAGTGGCTATTATGATAGTAGCTATTCCATTTATCAACTTACTTGGTGATATCAACCATCGTCTTGTTCTACCACATCAACTTACCGGGCTGGAAAACTGGATGAAATCATCTGAAGCGGAAGCTACAGCAATGACCGAAAAGCTGCTTAATACTCACAATGTTTCTGGTTTAGTTTTCAATATTATTCTTATTTCGATTATTCCTGCACTTGGCGAAGAATTATTTTTTCGGGGTGCTTTACAGTGCATTTTTACCGAATGGAAAAACATCCGTTGGGCTATCTGGTTCAGTGCTATTGTGTTTAGTGCCATTCATTTGCAATTCTACGGTTTTATTCCTCGCATGTTAATGGGCGCATTCTTTGGCTATATGGTTTTATGGAGCGGAAGCTTATGGCCGGCAGTTCTTGCTCATTTTATAAACAACGTGTTGGCGGTTATTTTCTATTATTTCAAATACAACGGTTATCAATTGCCCAATATTGATACTGTCGGAATCGGTTCAGGTTGGTGGATTGGAATAGCTAGTGGATTTGTGACTATGTTTGGATTATTTCTGATTAGAATTCAACTCAAAGAATCTCATAAAAACTAATTCTTAATCTGGTAGTTTTTCCTAATCTCATTTATTGAATGTCCGGAATAATTTGCTGATACAATCACGACCACATTTTTCAATCTTCTTTCTTCTTCTGGAAATTTTGATTAACTAATCAAAAACAATTTTCAATAAATTTTCTTCATTTTCGATTAGTTTTCTTCATTTTCGAATAGATATGATATTTTGATATTAGAGTTATATTTCTAATACATAGAGTTTTACGTTTTTGGCACATGAATTGATTTATATTTGGCATAACAATATAATTGTAATAAATACAAATCAATAAATAATAATTAAAAACAAGCTTATGAAAACTCTATTTAATTTCAAAACACTCGTAATTTCCCTTTCAGTTTCCCTATTTGTTTCGTGTATGAACACGAATGTTCCCGAAATAAGTTCCTCATTTACTGCCATAGCAAACGATGCATTGGCAAGTGCTAACAATGAAACTGCTGTTATTGATGCAAATTTAACAATAAATGCTTACATTAAAAGTGCGGGTATTAAAAAAGTTGGTGCTTCAGTTATTCCGATTGATAAAGATTCTGCTGAAGATGCAAATGAAGCTTATCCAAAAATTAGTTGTATATCTGAAAAAGATGCCTATCCACGTGAATATGTTATCGACTTTGGTGATGAAGGCTATATCACTAAATCAAAACTCAAATACAAAGGTAGAATTCATTATTCAGTAAGTGACATTAGTTGCAAAAAAAGAGAATATAAATTTGAAAATTTCAGTATTAATGATAATCCAGTAGAATGTACAAAAACCGTAGAAGTAGTATCAAAAGGAGTTTTACGCATAATTTCCGAAGAAACTACCAAGCCTGCTAAAGGAGGAAATGCTATTTATCGTTACTCAGAACGTAAACGTACCAAACTGGAAAATAGCAAAGGAATTCTAGTAGGTGATGGAGACAATGACCTGGATGATTATATTCAATACAATTATTCGTTTGATATTATTATCAAAGGAATAAACGCAAAAGGTGAAGAATACTCAATGAAAACAGTTGAACCAATGGTATCTGATTATACCAAAAAAGGTTTCGTGAAAGGTATTTTGTCTGTAACTACAAAAAAAGGGAATAAACATTTGGATTACAGCAAAGAAGGCGATAACAAAGAGGTTGATTATAAAGAAAAAGATAATAACTCTGATAACAACAATTCAAACAACAATTCTGATAATCAGGCCAAATCAAACAATTAATAAAGAGTGCTAATATTGAAATTCGGCTGAGATTCCACAAAGGATTTCAGCCGAATTTATTTATAATCCTATTTCCTTTCCACAAACAGCATTAGGAAGTAAGCAATATGAAAATTTCAGTAACGAATAGTACAGAAAGACTTATCCTCCCGAAAAGAAAAAAAGCATTTTGAGTACGGTTACTCAAAGAATTCTTTATTTATAACTTACCAATCAACCAGCGGTTTGTAAAACTCCCTGTAAGTCATTTCGTTTGAATAGAAATTGAGCCTGTCCAGCATACCGGCAGAAGTTTTGTAGCCATAAGCCAGAATAGCGGTAACACCGGTTTCACTACAAACTTTTTCAAATTCGTTATAGAGTCTGATTCCGATAATGCTCTTTTGGTATTCAGTTTTTACGGCGCAAAACCAAATCATAATGGCACCACTTACCATTTTTTCGCCACTTATAAAACCTTTAATTTCGCCATCGGTTTCGTAAACTAAAGTAAGGCATCGGTCGTTTACTACCAATTGTTCAATCCACGAACGGTCATAGGGAACTTCTTCGTTATATTTGAATGGTTCCATGTCCAGAATGTTGTGAATCAAGTCTATGTCCTTTTCTTTTGCTTTGCGGATGGATTGTGTGTTCATATTTATTCCATGTTGTAAACGATTTGTTTCACCCATTCAGCCCATTCAGTTTGTGTTTTGGATTTATCGAATGTTTGCCACGGAATAGGTTCTCCGACTCTGAGCACGAAGCGACTTCCTCTATTTTTGTATAATTCATCAACCAGATAGAGCATCTCGATATTGATTTTTATTTTCAGAAATTTACGTAGATTAGCAAGGTTGTAGAAAAATCTGGAGTTTCTGCCTTTAAAGTAAATCGGAATCACATCCCGTTGATATTCAATAGCTTTAGAAATAAAACTTTTCTTCCATTCCAAGTCCACAATCTTTCCGTTTATTTTTCGGGAACACATTCCGGCAGGATAAGTAACCAAATTGTTATCAGATTCATAAATGTCGTGGGTCAATGCTGCATAATCTTTACTTTGCTTGCCAACTTTATTCACCGGAATAAACAATTCTTTAAGTGGGTCTACATTCATCAACAAATCGTTTGAGAAAAAGCGAATCTTGTTGTCGTAAACTTTAGCAAGCATTAAACCGGTTGTTATTCCATCCAACCCTCCAAGCGGATGGTTTCCGGCAAAAATACATCTTCCCATTTTGGGTAGGTTCTCCTTACCTTCCATACTTATCTTTATGTCCAGATAGTTTAGTGCCTCTTCAATAAATTCAAAGTTTTTTAAATCAGGACAGGTCTCAAAGAATTTGTTGAGATCTTTTTCGTGTGCTATTCTCCGTAAGTAATTGACAATGAATCCAGGAACATTTGTGTTTGGAGCTTTTTCTTTCAAAACACTGGCAATGTCAATTTTAAGTGGGTTCGCTTCAGTCATCTGTAAAATATATTTTTAGTATCAGTGCAAATATACAAAAAAAATGCTTGGAATTTTGACCTGATTAAATGATTTTAGGATTTTCAACTCAATTTTTTCTACCGATAAATTTGATTTGATAAATTATTTCCCCACTTTAATGCAATTTTTCATATATAACTTCTAATATTCTATTAATATGTTTATATACAATTAATTAGTGTGCTTTAAAACCTAACCGTCTGTTGTTGAAAAAATGTTGATAAACTGTTTAAATGTGCTGATTTTAAGAGAATAAGCTGTTGATAAATTTTTTGTGGGGAAATGTGGGGAATTTGAGATTTATTTCATACTTTTACCGTTGAAAAAATAGATTCAGTTCAAAATGTCAACATTTATAGGAAAATATGAAGCAAAAGCCGATGTAAAGGGGAGAATCTTTATTCCTTCCAATTACAGAAAACTTCTGCCTGATGGAGAAAAAGAGCGTGTTGTGATGCGGAAGGATGCTGAGAACGATTGTTTGATTGTTTTTCCGGAGCATGTTTGGAATGAAATGGTTCAGGATTTGAAAACGAATCTGGACGAATGGAATCCTGAAGATCAAATGTTACTCATGCAATTTGTATCGGATGCTGAATGGCTGGATATTGATTCTCAGGGGCGTATATTGTTGTCAAAGAAGAATTTGCAAGCCATTGGTATAGATAATGCCGAAGTGTTGTTTGTTGGAATGATTGATCGTTTTGCTTTATGGAGTAAAAACCGTTACGAGCAAACCCGCATGCAAGCAACTGATTTTTCGAGAATGTTGAAACAGAAAATGATGAAAAAATAGTTTATAGTAAAACCAAAATTATTTAATGACCGAGCCAATCTATCATATTCCTGCATTGCTAACTGAAACTATTGACGGCTTGATTATTAAGCCTGATGGAGTATATGTGGATGTGACTTTTGGTGGCGGTGGCCATTCGAAAGAGATTTTAAAAAGATTGCATAAAAATGGCAAATTATTGGGATTTGATCAGGACGAAGATGCCTGCAAAAATATTATTAATGACCCGCGGTTTATTTTTGTCAGAAGCAATTTCAAATACCTGAAAAATTTTCTTCGCTATCATAATATTGAGAAAGTGGATGGAATTCTGGCTGATTTAGGTGTTTCTTCTCACCATTTTGATGAAGCAGAACGTGGCTTTTCATTTAGGTTTGATGGAGCATTAGACATGCGAATGAATACCCAATCACCATTTACTGCTGCAATTTTATTGAATACATATTCTGAAGAGCAATTGGCTGATGTTTTTTATTTATACGGTGAATTGCATAACTCCCGAAAAATAGCTCGAACTATTGTGAAAGCACGCTCCAGTGCGGCTTTCGACCGGATTTTTCCGTTTATTGAAGTGTTGAAGCCATTTTTCGGACGTGAAAAGGAAAAAAAAGATATGGCTCGGGTTTTTCAGGCATTACGCATTGAAGTGAATAAAGAAATGGATGTGTTGAAAACCCTATTGGAACAAAGTCTTGAAGTTTTGAATCCTGATGGTCGATTGGTTGTTCTCACTTATCATTCGCTGGAAGACCGATTGGTGAAGAATTTTTTTAGAAGTGGAAATTTTGAGGGAAAATTGGAAAAAGATTTTTATGGAAATATAATTGCACCATTGCAAGCAGTTAATAATAAGGTGATAGTAGCAAATGATGAAGAAATTGAACGTAATCCACGTGCCCGCAGTGCAAAGTTAAGAATTGCAGAATTACGGTAGAGACGATGCATTATCTCCACGGATGAAATTGTAAATCGTAAATTGATAAATTGTAAATAATAAAATGTCTTGGTTTAATAAAATAGCAGATGCAATTCGGGGGAGTGAAGATTTCTCTGATATAAAATCGAGCAATGTGCGAGATTTTTTAACAGGTAATATACTGACTAAGAATTTTATACGTAAGCAATATGGTTTAGTAATAATGATTGCCGTTTTAGCTTTTTTGTATATTGATAATCGTTATTACTGCGAAACACAACTAGCAACGGAAATTGAACTAAAAAAGAAAATTCAGGATGCTAAATATGAATCATTGACAATTTCGGCAGAATTGATGGAAATAAGTCGTCAGTCGAATGTAATGAAAGCAGTGAATTTAAACGGATTGAACTTAATTGAAAATACAACACCACCTATCGTGATTGAAGATAGTGTTCCATCAAAAAAATGACAGAAAAACGCAGAAATATTGTTCTTCGGTTCGGCATAGTATACACTTTAATATGTCTCTCATTTGTGTTGGTTCTTTATCGGATTGTTAAGATTCAGTTTGTTGAACGGGATCAATGGATGGCACTTGCAGCCAAAAATGTAAAGACAAACATAACAGTAAAACCTAATAGGGGAAATATTTATGCTTGTGATGGTCGACTAATGGCAAGTTCTATTCCTACATATTATGTATATATGGATCTGCGTGTACCGGCTTTACACGACGATGAAGGTTCACTTTTCAAGGAAAATATCGACTCGTTATCAATTTATTTATCCAGTTTTTTTCGGGATAAAACTCCAACCGATTATAAATTATTGTTGAAAAAAGCATACCAAACCGGAGTTGGAGAATTTCAGCTTTCTGAAAAACGAATTTCGTATGCTCAGTTGAAACAACTGAAAACTCTGCCGCTTTTCCGCTTAGGTCGTAACAAAAGCGGATTGATAACTAAGGAGTATTTCAGACGTGTCAGACCTTTCGGTTCATTGGCACAGAGAACTATTGGTGATATTTTTGCCGATGAAACCAAAGGTGGCAAAAATGGCATTGAGTTGAGTTTTAATTCTAATCTGAAAGGAACTTCTGGCATTTCAACTCGTCAGAAAGTTGCAAATAATTATATGGAAAATATTCAGGTTGAGCCGGTAGATGGAATGGATGTTACAACAACTATTGACATAGATTTGCAGGATATTGCCGAGAAAGCATTGATTGATGGCGTGAAACAATTTGATGCGGCAGTTGGTTATGCCATTCTAATGGAAGTTCATTCAGGTGAAGTGAAAGCCATTGTGAATATGCAGAAAAACAGTGATGGTTCTTATTCGGAAAACAGGAATGGTGCCGTTTCGGATATGACTGAGCCTGGTTCAACTTTTAAAGTAGCTTCAGTGATGGCTGCTCTGGATGAAGGTAAAGTGAAAATGTCGGATACAATTGATACATATAATGGTGAGTTTAAGTTTGGTAACCGAACTATGACCGATCATAATGCCAACCATGGAGGTTTTCACCGAATTTCGCTGGCACAGGCAATTTATGGTTCATCTAATATTGGTGTGTCACGCGCTATTGTTAAAGCCTACGGTAGAAATCCGGGTGAATTTGTGAATAAATTGTATGCAATGAAACTCAATGAACCTCTGAAATTGGAAATTCCTGGTGTTGCAAAACCTTTCATACGTCACCCGAATGATAAATCGCATGAATGGTCGGTTACAACGCTGCCTTGGATGTCAGTTGGTTACGAAACTCAGGTACCACCAATTTATACGTTGACTTTTTATAACGCCATTGCCAACGATGGAAAAATGATTCGACCATTCTTTGTAAAATCAATAACCAAAAATGGTCTGATAGTTAAGGAATTTTCAACTGAAGTTATCAATCCTGCAATTTGCAAACCAACAACACTTAGCGAAATTCGCTCTGCTTTACTTGGCGTTGTAGAAGATAAAATGGGAACAGGAAAACCTGTTTTTTCAAAATATGTTCGCATTGCCGGAAAATCGGGTACTGCTCAGATGTGGGCAAAAGGTGGAAACACCGGAAAACATCAGGTTGCATTTTGCGGATTTTTTCCATACGAGAAACCGACTTACAGTTGTATTGTTGTTATGCGCGAACCGGGAATTGGACATGCTTCCGGTGGTCACATGAGTGGGTTGGTATTTAAAAATATAGCAGAACGGGTCATGGCTTTGAATTCGAACCGCAAGCCTTCACATGTTGAAACAGATACAGTAAAAACAAAAGAAATTCTTCCATTGTTGCCAGAAGCAAAAATAGGGTATTATAAAGCAATTCAGACTGTTACAGCAGATTTGAATTTGCCATTAAGAACCAATAATTCCACTGATTGGGTAAAAACGTTGGCTAATAATAACCAAATTGAAGTTCAATCCATTACCGTTTCAAACAGAACTGTCCCAAATCTCACCGGAATGGGTGCGAAGGATGCGGTATTTATACTCGAAAATATGGGTTTAAATGTTCAGGTAATGGGTCGTGGTAAAGTATATTCTCAAAACATGAAACCCGGAACTGTGGCCAGAAAAGGGACATCAGTTATGATAAATTTGCAATAAATCAATGAATAAGAGTTTAGATGAAATAATGCAAAATGTGCTGATTCAACAATGTTTCGGCGAATTTGAAACCGAAATCCGGAGTATTCAGTTCGATTCACGCAAAGTTGAACCGGGTAGTGTATTTGTTGCGACACAAGGAACAGCATCCGATGGACATCAATATATCCCAACAGCTATTGAAAAAGGTGCTGTGGCAATTGTTTGTGAAGAAATACCTGCTGAAATCAAAACAGAAGTAACCTATATAAAAGTTGAAAATAGTGCTGATGCTCTTGGAAAAATGGCAAGTTCATGGTATGATTTTTCTTCTTCGAAATTGACATTAATTGGAGTTACCGGCACGAATGGTAAAACCACTATTGCAACTTTGCTTTATAAACTTTTCAGTGAGCTCGGTTTCAAAACGGGTTTACTTTCTACCGTATGTAATTACGTTGATAATGTAGCAGTTGAAGCAACTCATACAACTCCAGATTCACTAGCATTGAATGAATTGCTGGCTCAGATGGTAGATGCAGGATGCGAATATGCTTTTATGGAAGTAAGTTCTCACTCGGTTGATCAGCGAAGAATAGCCGGACTTGAGTTTGATGGCGGAATTTTTACGAATATTACCCGCGATCATATTGATTATCATCTTACTTTCGAGAATTACCTGAAAGCCAAAAAACGTTTTTTTGATGAGTTGTCAGCTGACAGTTTTGCGCTTACCAATGCAGATGATAAAAACGGTTTTGTGATGTTGCAAAATTCAAAGGCTAAAAAGTACAGCTACTCGTTGCGCACATTGGCTGATTTCAAAACGCGTATTTTGGAACATGGGTTTGATGGTATGCTATTGGATATGAACGACAAAGAAGTGAATGTACAATTTATCGGAAAATTCAACGCCAGCAATTTATCGGCTGTTTTTGGAACTGCTGTATTACTCGGACAAGATGAAATGGAAGTATTACGTATTATCAGTTCATTACAATCGGTTTCTGGTCGTTTCGAGACTTTGCATTCGGCTTCAGGCTATACAGCCATTGTCGATTATGCACATACTCCTGACGCTTTGAATAATGTGATAAGCACTATCAATGAGATTTTGCAGGGAAGTGGACGGTTGATTACTGTGGTTGGTTGTGGCGGAAACCGTGATAAAGGCAAACGTCCGATGATGGCTCGCGAGGCCGTAGATGGCAGTTGGAAAGCCATCCTGACTTCAGATAATCCCCGTTTCGAAGAACCTCAGGATATATTGAACGATATGATTGCAGGATTGGATATAAGCCAAAAAACAAAAAGTATAACAATAGTTGACCGTCGTGAAGCTATCAAAACAGCCTGCGCCTTAGCACAACCGGGTGATGTGGTTTTAATAGCCGGGAAAGGTCACGAAGATTATCAGATTATTCAGGGCGTAAAACACCATTTCGATGATAGAGAAGAAGTTCGTAAATGCTTTTAAAACAATAAAATATAAAATTAACAAATTATGATATGCCATTTATTCCAGTACATTGATAAGTTTTACCATATTCCTGGTGCGGGATTATTTAATTTTATATCATTTCGTGCCGGTGTGGCATTCATCTTGGCGTTGTTGGTTTCCACTATGTTTGGAAGAAGAATAATAGATTACCTTCAGAAAAAACAAATTGGTGAAACTATTCGTGACTTAGGACTTGAAGGTCAGATGAGTAAAAAAGGTACCCCAACAATGGGTGGTGTAATTATCATAATGGGTATTCTGATTCCTACAATTTTGCTGGCAGCCTTAAATAACACTTATATATTGTTGATGATTATCACAACTGTATGGTTGGGAATGATTGGTTTCCTGGATGATTACATCAAAGTTTTCAAAAAAAACAAGGAAGGTTTGAGTGGAAAGTTTAAAATTTTCGGACAAATCGGCTTAGGATTTATTGTAGGTTTGACCATGTATCTGAGTCCGGATGCTGTAATTCGCGAAAATATCGAAGTAAAAGGCATTACAAGTAAGCGGGTTGAATATGTGGTATATGCAAAACACGATGTAAAGTCAACCAAAACCACTATCCCGTTTGTGAAAAACAATAACCTGGATTATGCTGATGCATTCAAATGGTTGGGTACAAGTGCTCAGAAATATGGTTGGATTTTGTTTGTTGCAGTGGTTATTTTTATTGTAACAGCTATTTCGAATGGAGCAAATTTAACTGATGGGTTGGATGGTCTTGCAACCGGTTCATCAGCAATTATCGGGGTAATTTTGGGTGTTTTGGCTTATGTATCGGGTAATATGAATTATGCAGGATACCTGAATATCATGTATTTACCGGGTACCGGTGAGCTGTTGGTGTTTGCAGGTGCATTTATTGGTGCAACCGTTGGTTTCCTTTGGTATAATGCATTTCCGGCTCAGGTTTTCATGGGCGACACTGGCAGTTTGACAATAGGTGGAATTATTTCGGTTTTTGCCATCATTATTCATAAAGAATTGTTGATTCCGATTTTATGCGGTGTATTTATTGTTGAAAATTTGTCGGTTGTAATGCAGGTTGGCTATTTTAAATATACTAAGAGGAGATTTGGAGAAGGTAGGCGGATTTTTAAGATGACACCTTTGCATCATCATTATCAAAAGCAGGGCAACGCCGGAATTCAGGCTATTTTCCAAAAACCGATTCAAGCTATGCCAGAATCTAAAATTGTAATTCGTTTTTGGATTGTTGGAATTATTTTGGCAGCTGTAACTATTATTACTTTGAAGATCAGATAATGAAAAGGATTGTCGTTTTAGGAGGTGGTGAAAGCGGTGCTGGTGCAGCTATACTGGCTAAGAATCAGGGTTTTGAAGTTTTTCTTTCTGATTTATCGGAAATTAAAACTCAGTATAAAACTTTGCTTGAAAATCATGAAATTGAATGGGAGGAAAAGCAACATACCGAAGAAAAAATTCTGAATGCAGACGAAATAATAAAAAGTCCGGGAATTCCTGATAAAGCTCCGTTGATAAAGAAACTTCGGGCAAATGGAACTCCGGTTATTTCGGAAATTGAATTTGCAGGACGATATACAAAGGCTAAAATGATTTGCATTACCGGTAGTAACGGAAAAACAACTACCACAATGCTTACCTATCATATACTGAAAGATGCAGGTTTCAATGTGGGTTTGGCAGGTAATGTGGGAAATAGTCTGGCATTACAGGTAGCTACAGAATCATTTGATTATTATGTGGTTGAGTTAAGTAGTTTCCAGCTGGATGGTATGACCGATTTCAAAGCAGATATTGCCATTTTATTGAATATTACACCGGATCATTTAGACCGTTACGATTATAATTTTCAGAATTATGTAGATTCAAAATTCCGGATTACACAAAATCAGACTGGTGCAGATGCTTTTATTTATTGGGCAAACGACCCGGTAATTAAAGCAGAACTGGCCAAAAGAAACATTAAATCAACACTTTATCCGTTTGCGATAGAACGTTCAGAAAAAACAAAAGCATTCATCGAAAAAGATGAGCTAATAATACAAACTTTAAATTCTCTGTTTACTATGCCAACAACAGAATTAGCCCTTCAAGGTATGCATAATACCTACAACTCAATGGCAGCTGGTCTTACAGCTTCTATCGTTCATGTTCGTAAAGATATTATCCGTCAGTCGTTACAGGATTTTCAGGGAGTAGAACACCGTTTGGAATATGTGGCAACTGTTCGCAACGTGCGCTATATTAACGATTCGAAAGCGACCAATGTCAATTCATGCTGGTACGCGTTGCAAAGTATGAAAACTCCGACCGTTCTCATCCTTGGTGGTACCGACAAGGGAAACGACTATTCTGAAATTGAAGAATTGGTAAAAGGGAAAGTGAAAGGATTGATTTTTATGGGCTTGGATAATGCGCTTCTTCATAATTTTTTCGATGGTAAAATTGAAAAAATTGTTGATGTACAGTCGATGGAAGATGCTGTAAACGAATCTTATAAAATGGCCGAGAGTGGTGAAACAGTACTTTTATCACCTTGTTGTGCCAGTTTCGATTTATTTATAAATTACGAAGACAGAGGTAAACAGTTCAAAAATTGCGTTAGAAACCTCTAACAAATGACAGTAGTTAGTTGTCGGTTGATTGTGAAAGTATATGGAAATATTATTTAAACGATATCTGAAAGGTGACAGAACATTATGGGTTGTGTTTCTGGGGCTTTGTATACTTTCAATAATTGAAATGTACAGTGCTTCAAGCACGCTGGCATATAAATCATCAAATCATGCACTTCCGGTGATACGACATGTCGGATTTCTCACAGGCGGCTTGATTATTGCTTTTATAGTTCACATGATTCCGTATCGCTGGATTCGGATTGTATCTTATTTAGGACTTTTTCTTTCAGCTATTTTATTGGTGTTTGTACTTTTTAAAGGACATAGCGAAAACGATGCTGCCCGATGGCTGGTAATAGGGGGTATACAGTTTCAACCTTCTGAACTGGCAAAACTATCTGTAATTATCGTTGCTGCCGATTTAATTTCCCGGATCAGAGATAATACTAAGGATGAATGGATTTATTTCCGCAATACGATTATCATGTTGTTTCTTATTTGCGGATTAATTTTACTGGAAAATTTCTCAACAGCTGCCATTCTTTTTATCGTGGTTTTTATCATGATGTTTATAGGTAGGATTTCGTTCAAATACCTTGGAACATTGGCAGGTGCAATAATTATTTTTTTATTGTTGGGATATGGTGCTGTAAAAGCAATACCTGAAAGCTCAATGCCCAAAGCATTTAAACGTGCATACACCTGGGTAGCCCGAATAGAACGCCATTCGGATAAGGGTGCCAAAGAAAATAAATACATAATCACGGATAAAAACCGTCAGGAAATATATGGACAGATTGCCATCGCACGAGGTGGAGTGTTTGGAGTTTTACCCGGAAACAGTGTTGAGCGTGATTATTTACCACAGGCTTATTCTGATTTCATTTATTCAATTATTGTAGAGGAAATGGGTTTAATTGGAGGTATTGCAGTAATTATAATGTATCTGATATTGCTCTTCAGGGCTGGTCGGATTGTTATGAATTGTTCTTCTGTTTTTCCGGCTATTCTGGTTATGGGTCTCTCGTTGATGATTGTTTTGCAAACATTTATCAATATGTCGGTGGCTACCAGCCTGATTCCTGTAACCGGACAACCGTTGCCTTTGATAAGTCGAGGTGGTACATCCATTTTGATAACCTGTATTTATTTTGGAATAATTTTGGGGATAACGCGTCAGATTATTGCTGATGAAAAACCGAATGACTCATTTGTGGCGGAAGAAGATGAACCACTTCCTGTGGTCGATTTGGAGAGTTTATAGATGAAGCCCCCTAAATACCCCAAAAGGGGGACTTTTGGTATGTGAAAGGAATCTAATTAGTATTTTGAAAATGAAACAGGTTGTAATAAATTAATTTTTGAGTAAATTTACTGGAATAAAGTCTTAAATAATATGAAACGATTTCAACAACCAAACGATATTGACCAAGTTTTTCAAATTCCCCCTTTGGGGGCTAGGGGGCTTCGGTTTTTAATCAGCGGAGGTGGTACCGGAGGGCATATTTTTCCGGCAATCAGCATTGCAAATGCATTGAAAAAGCAAGTGCCTGATGCCGAAATTCTTTTTGTGGGTGCACTTGGACGGATGGAGATGGAACGTGTTCCTGCTGCAGGTTATCCAATTGAAGGATTGCCCGTTAGTGGTTTCGACCGTAAAAACATGCTTCGAAACGTTAAGGTTTTATGGAATTTAGGTCGGAGTCTGATATTGGCAGGAAAAATTATTCGTCGTTTTAAACCCGATGTTGCCATTGGTGTTGGTGGTTATGCCAGTGCACCAACACTTCGTGCAGCTTCAGCTTTTAGAGTGCCAACTGTAATTCAGGAACAGAATTCGTATGCCGGAGTAACCAATAAATTGTTGGCAAAGAAGGCTATTCGAATTTGTGTGGCGTATGAAGGAATGGAAAAATTCTTTCTGGCAGAGAAAATTGTGTTGACTGGAAATCCTGTTCGTCAGGATTTATTCACGGTAAAACCCGGAACAAAGGAGGCTTATGATTTTTTCAAACTTGACTCAAAAAAGAAAACTATTTTAGTTGTAGGAGGAAGTTTGGGTGCTCGCACCATTAATCAAAGCATTTTAGCGGGTTTAAATAAATTGGCAAAAGCTGAAGATGTTCAGGTAATATGGCAAACAGGGAAATTTTACATTAAAGATGCTCGTATTGCAGCCGGTTGTCATGTATCGGAAAGGCTGATTGTTACTGATTTCGTTTCGAGAATGGATCTGGCCTATTCAATTGCCGATCTCGTGATTTCGCGTGCAGGTGCAAGTTCCATTTCGGAATTATGTTTGCTTGCAAAACCGGTAATTTTGGTACCTTCGCCCAATGTGGCTGAAGACCATCAGACTCAGAATGCTCTGGCTTTGGTTAGAAAAGATGCTGCAGTAATGATTAAAGATGTTGATGCAAAAGATACGCTTATAGATAAAGCGTTGGAACTCATAAATAATGAAAAAGAACTAAAGAAACTAAGTGATAGCATACTGAAACTGGCTGAAAAAGATTCAGCAGACAGAATTGCAAATGAAATTTTAAAACTAGTTTGATAATTGGTAATTGTTTGATTGGAAATTGAATAAAGATGAACAAATTTACACAATATTATTTTTTGGGAATTGGTGGAATAGGAATGAGTGCATTAGCGAGGTATTTTCAAACCAAAGGCTTCCGGGTAGCAGGATATGACCGTACCGAAACTAAGCTTACTTCCGATTTACAGGCAGAAGGAATTGCTGTATGTTTTAATGAAGCAGTAAATCAGATTCCTGTAAGATTTACCAAGCCTGAAAATACCTTGATTGTAATTACTCCTGCAATACCCCAAAACCATCCGCAACTGAAATATTTTCAGGAAAACAATTTTACTATTCAAAAACGGGCTCAGGTTTTGGGCAATATAACCCGACAGAGTAAAGGAATTTGCATAGCAGGAACACATGGTAAAACCACAACCTCCACTATTACAGCACATTTGTTATATCAATCGCAGGTTTCGTGCAATGCCTTTTTAGGGGGAATAGCCAATAACTACAATACAAATCTTCTTCTATCTGCTGAAAGTAATTTGGTTGTAATCGAAGCCGATGAATATGATCGCTCTTTTCATCAACTTTCGCCCTATATGGCGGTAATTACATCAGCAGATCCCGATCATTTGGATATTTATGAAACTGCCGCTGCATTTCGTGAGAGTTTTGAGCATTTCACTTCGCTTATTCGTGCCGGAGGTGCTTTGATTATGAGAAAAGGGATTGATATAGTTCCCAAATTGCAAAAAGGAGTTAAGTTGTACACCTATTCCATGGATGAAGGTGGTGACTTCTGTGCCGAAAATATAAAAACTAAAAATGGTGAGATTCGATTTGATTTTGTGACTCCAACCGACAGAATTAACGATGTCCGTTTGGGTGTTCCTATTCGAATTAATGTGGAAAATAGTGTGGCAGCCATGGCAATAGCCTGGTTAAATGGTGTTACAAGTGAAGAAATTCGTACCGGAATATCTTCTTTTTCAGGTATATATCGCCGGTTTAATGTGGTGTGTAAAACTGAGAAGATAGTTTTCATGGACGATTATGCTCATCACCCAAGCGAGTTGATAGCAAGTATTTCCTCTATTCGTAATTTATACCCCGACCGAAAAATTACAGGCATCTTTCAGCCTCATCTTTATACACGTACCCGGGATTTTGCACCGGCTTTTGCAGATGCATTATCACAACTTGATGAATTGATTCTGCTGGACATTTACCCTGCTCGTGAATTACCCATCGAAGGTGTTGATTCTGAGCTTATTTTGCGTGACGTTAAACTTAAAAATAAGACTTTGTGCTCCAAAGAAAATCTATTACCTTTGCTGAAAGATAAAGAACTGGATGTGTTGGTGACTTTTGGTGCTGGTGATATTGATAAACTTGTACCGCTGATTAAAGAACAATTGAAATCAAAATGAAACCCGTTTGGAAAAACATATTGATATCGTTCTTCAGCCTATTGGTATTAGGATACATAGGTTTCTCGCTTTGGCAATTTTCTGGTAGAAATCAGGAAATGGTTTGTGGTCAATTAGTTGTGGTTATTGATAAAAATGCAGAATGTCAATTAATTACTGAGAAAGAAGTTGTAAATATCCTTGAGTCAAAAGAACTGAATCCGATAGGAAAAACAGTAAGAGATATTCAGACAGAATCAATTGAAACAATTTTGCATAAAAATCCGATGATAAAATCGGTAGAGTGTTATAAACTTCCATCGGGTAGAGTAGATATATTAATTCAGCAACGAGAGCCAAAATTGAGAGTGGTCGGACTGGGAAGTTATTACATTGATGCTGACCGGAAACAAATGCCAGTTTCTTTAAATTGTGCGGCTTATGTACCTGTTGTTTCAGGACATGTAACTGTTTCGATGGTTTCGGGGAAATTGTATGATTTTGTAATGTACCTCAAGGAGAACGCTTTTTGGAATGCACAGGTCGAACAGATTTATGTTCGTGAGGATCAAAAAATTGAACTAGTTCCTAGAGTAGGCGATGCTATTATTTTGTTGGGAACTCTTGATGATTACCAGAAAAAGCTTGAGAAATTACGCAAATTGTATATAAACGGATTTAATCTAATTGGTTGGAATAAATACAAAATGATTGATTTGCAATATAAAGATCAGGTCGTTTGTAATAGAAAGGAAAATGTTTACTTACCCGTGAAAG
>CAIKVR010000384.1 GCA_903830915.1 uncultured Bacteroidales bacterium | reverse complement strand
TTTATTGCAATTACAATTGGTTTTCTGGTTGCCTGGCTCGATTACGGATTAATTCCGGTGGGACATTTCTATCAGATTTATACCTTTGCAGCCATTTATATTTTCGCCATTTCGGGCATGGGAATCGTAATTTCCAACTTCGCCCAAACCCTTCAGCAAGCAGTATTTATCGTATTTTTCTTTATGTTGCTGTTTATTATGCTCAGCGGTTTGTACACTCCGGTGGATAGTATGCCTGACTGGGCGCAGTGGCTGGCAGCTTTCAATCCGTTGAAACACCTGATGATAGTGATGCGTTCCATTTACCTGAAAGGCAGTAATTTCAGCCAGCTGTCACGTGAACTTTTTGCACTACTTGGCTTTGCGGCAGCGTTCAACGGACTGGCGGTGTTGAGTTACAAGAAAACGAATTAGATGGTATGAAAACTCACTAATCCTTACATTGGATTTTGCATGTTTTCTGAAATAACGATGGTACTGTTATTTCTTCATTAGACTTTCTATATCGGCAAATACTTTTTGCTGCAACGAACGTTGATCTGCAGTAATATTGTCCCTTCCTTCTAAGCGGGTGAAAACATGCAGATTAGATGATTCCATTTCCACATCAATATTACCACCGGAGGAAGTTCGCATTCCTTTGTAAATCATAAACGCACTCACGGGATCGGCAGTTTCATCTTTAATACTTTTGTAAACTTTCATATAAGTCCCCGTTGGGAGATTTATGCCTTTCTCCAAATCAATTCGTGTGAGGTCAATCAATGCCATCAGTTCTTTGAGCGTTTCCTGAGGGCGATAAACGTACCAGTGACCTTTTTCGCCGTTTGCCAGTTCCACCGTTGTGTAACCAAGCACTGGACCAAGCAACCCAACCAAGGTCAGGGTTTTGTTGGAAGAAACGATAATCGGATCGACCAGAAAAATTCCTTTTGGCAATGAATCCGGTTTAAAGAAATTACTTTTCACCATATTGATAATCAGCGGAGCTCCTGTCGACGAACCGGCTAAATAAATCTTTTTATATCCGATTTTGGCAAGTTTCTGATATTCTTCTTTGATAGAACTTTGCCAGTCTTCCCAGGTGGATTTTTTAAAATCAGGATACGAGCGACCATGCCCTCCCAACAATACCTGCGACACGTAGAAAGTCCCTTTCGTTTTAGCATACGCACGCAATTCGTCCCATTCGAAAGTGGTGGCCGTGTAGCCGTGAGCAGCAATAATTACCGGTGTGTTTAGCTGAATTGGAGTTGGATTGGACAAATATTCCGACAAAAGATGTTTGCTCAGCGAATCAGCATTGACATACGAAATCTGACCATAATCAAGCATAGTTTTATCGTCAAGTGTGGGTGATGGATTGCAGGACGTGAGAATTACAGCAATCAAAACCGATAGAATATAAATTAAGTTTTTCATGTTTTATTGCTTTAATTATTTATTAATGTAATAGAAAACACTTAACTGATAGTAAACCGGAAAAAGTGTTCCCGGAATAGTCAGTCCGTCTCCGCTAACAGCATTATAACCAATGGATAAACTCGTGACCAACGGAAATTTGAACTTATAGAAAAGACCTGTTTCAAGTTGCAGAAGCAGCGAACTATGCGGTAAATCTTTAAACTGAGACAGTTGCTCCATGTCGGCATTAAAGAAACCGGTGTTCAGTCCCGCGAATATCTGCAAATTTTTCGTTGAGCGAAAACGCCAGTCGGCACCAATAATGATATTATCCTGACGCACAGCATTAGTCATAAATGCAGAACCTATGCGACTAGTTACGTAACTCATTTTCAGGTGAATTTTTTTGTGAAGCAGAAAATCGGAAGTATAATCGGCTGTGAAACCGTTTTCCCAATAGAGTTGCTCGGTTTTCTGTAACCGCAGACCAACACCGAGCTCATAAGGTGCAGTAGTGGTTTGCGATTGTACCCATGGAACAAAAAGAAACAGGACAAGCCAGCCAAGAAGTGTTTTTCTCATAAATATTCGGATTTAATTAATAATAATGAATTTAAAACCCCAATTAACAAACAATTGTTCAATTTCATTAGAATATAATCAGGTCAAAGCAGCTATATTTTCCGGATTATTTATCGCTTTTGCGCCGGAAGTATACAAGGCTTCAATACGGTCGGCATATCTTTCTTCAACTTTAGCACGCATTACTTTCATTGTGCTGTTAACCAATCCGTTCTGTTCGGTAAATGGCTCTGAAATCACAGCTACCGCAGCAGGTAACCAGCGTTCTGGAAATGCACCTTCATACTTTCCACCCTTGCGGTATTCGTTTATTTCATGTTGAATTTTTTCTAATGCCAGTTCTTTTGCTTCAGTTGTACCCCAGTCAAGATGTGGTTTTTTATGCAAAACAAAGCGTTTCAAAGCTTCTTTATTGGTAACAATTAAAGCTACAGTATATGGATTCTGATTGTTGTAAAGAATTACTTGTTCAATGAATTGTGATGTATCTGCCAATGATTCTTCAATGCCTTCAGGGCTGTATTTTTCACCATCGCTCGAAATTAACAAGCTTTTGAAGCGTCCAACAACATAAAGGAAACCATCCTTATCCATATAACCCATGTCACCGGTATGTAGCCAGCCATCTACAATGGTTTCAGCAGTCGCCTTTTCGTTTTTGTAATATCCGGCCATCACGTTTTCACCCCTAATAATAATTTCACCCTTCTCACCTATTGGTAATTCTCTACCTTCTGAATCACAGATTTTTAGATCCAATGGTTGAACCAGATAACCGGATGAACCAAGTTTATGGCGTGCCATTCCATTTGATGAAATGATGGGTGTTGCTTCGGAGAGTCCGTAACCCTGAAACATTGGAATTCCTATAGCATAGAAAAAGCGCTGAAGGTCAATATCAAGCAAAGCACCACCACCAATAAAAAAATCAAGCTTTCCACCAAAGGCTTCACGTACTTTTGAGAATATTATTTTATCAAACAAATCCAATAATGGTTTCTTTAGTCTCTGAAGCCCCTGACCTTTATTAAAACCTTCTTTATTGTACGAATAAGCCATCTTCAAAGCGGTTTCAAACAGCCAATTTACCACAACTCCCTGAGTACGTATAGTTGTTTCAATATTCTTTTTGAAACTCTTGGCTAATGCAGGTACGCTAAGTAACAAACTCGGTCTGAGTTCCTTTATATTTACTGGAATATTCTTTAGGGTTTCCATACCGGTTTTACCACTCTGAACTGTCCCAACACTAGCTCCGCAGGCCATAAAACTATAAAATCCGGCTACATGTGCAAAGCAATGATCCAGGGGCAGAATCAAAAGCGTTCGATAATAAGGTGGTATAGTCATCAAAGTGAGTGCTTGCTCTACGTTAGCGGTATAATTACGGTGCGTAAGCATAATACCTTTAGGATCTGCTGTAGTTCCCGAAGTATAACTGATATTGGCTAAATCATCAGGACTAATTGCCTTAGCACATTCTTCAACCACACTTGGATTTTCTTTCAGAAACTGTTTACCCTCTTCTAATAGCTGCTTCAAAGATGATTCCATAGGTTCATATTCCGCTTGTTCATCAAAAACAATAATCTTTTTAAGTTGAGGTAATTCTCCCGCAATATTTCTGATTTTATTTAATTGCCCTCCTGATACCATAATGTATTTAGCTTCGGAATGAATCAAGCGGAAAATCAAATCATTGCTTTCTTCAAGTTTGATTGATAATGGAACATTAATTGCAGCTGCATGTAGTATCCCTAGTTCTGCAGTTATCCATGCGTTACGTCCTTCGGAGAGTAGCGCAATTTTATCACCAAAAACAACTCCTAAAGACATTAATCCTGCAGCAATTAAATGAGCCTGAATTTTAGTCTCGATATATGTTGTTGGTGTAAACTCATTATCGGTTTTTTCCCAAAGAAAGGGTTCATGTGTAAATTTATCAACACTACTATTTAATAAATCGATGATTGTTGGTCTCATTGTAAATTAATTTTATGACTTTACAAGTCTGATTTGATAGTTAACGAAAATGAATCAATTCCAAATAAATGGCAGTAAAGATAATGATTTTTGAAAAATTAATGGCAAATTCACTATAATGCAATAAAAAAAGCCCGCAGTTGAATGCAGGCTTTGAAATTAGTGTGTATAACTGATTATAATTTGCCAAAGAAGAAATCGCATCGACGGTTTGGTCGGTATCTGATTTTGGGCTCCAGATTTTTTCCTTTACCATTTGCGATGATACGGGTTGCTGAAATTCCCCATATCTTAACCAGTTCTGTTTTTACTCTATCCGAACGACGCTGACTCAAATGATTATTGTAAGGGTTATTGCCAATATAATCACAATATCCTCTTACTTCAACATTAAGAGTCTGATCAGATTTCATTTTAAATGCAATTTTACTTATTGTTTCTAATGCCTCATTATCGAGATCAATTTTATCAAAATCAAAATAAACGGCAGGTATATCATCCCAACTTATTCTGCTTTTTGAAACATCTGATGCCACAATATTGGTTGCATTTTTAGGAATCTGAGCAGCAGCAGTAACAGCTTGTACTGCAAGTGGTCTTCCCCAGAAATCGACGGGAGTATTTGGAGGAGTATTTGGGGCTAAATCTCTTACATCTGGTACACCATCACCGTCAGAATCGGGGCCATCATTTGCCATCATATTTTCTAACCTGGTAACTCTTGGAACTAAACTATCAACTCTTGCATTAAGAACATCAACTCTCTTAATTAGTTTGTCAACTTTCTTTGCTAGGTCATTTGCAGCTATTAAACCTTTGTCTGGGTCAAAAACACTATTTGGAATTAACCTGATGTGATCTTTTTTAAATACATTGAATTTGAAACGGGCATATAGAGTAACAGCTTCAATTACATCATTTGTAACCCCATCGAAGTTCAAATACTGTACTCCTTCCAAATTATCTTTTGTATGAGCTCTGTAATGAACTCTGGCACCAACTGCAAGCGGTTTTGACATATTGTATTCAAACGAGAAGGTAACCGGAATTGTTACAGCTATTCCATAATTTGCAGGTACACGAATATATTCAGGGGTGTTAGTTCTCTTTACATTGTATATTTGGTCTCTAGGACCAACAGGATCACCGGGAACATAATTACCGGAAGCATCTTTTAATAAATCGCCCGAAACATAATAACCCTGATTATCCTGAAGTGCTTTATTAGATGCACTAGTTTTAAGAAACAATACATTGAATGTATAATAAGAGAAACCAAGACCCAATGAACCACTTACGTAAAATTTAGATTTCGTTTCAGGAAAAATCCATCTTGTGAAATTTATGGTTGCATTCACTGAAGTTGTTTGCAATATCGTATTGATATCAAGCCCAATAGGACTGGTATTATATGCGTGAAGTGGAAAGTAGAAATAATCTAATGAAATTCCCCAGATTGGAGTAAATGCATATTCCAACGTCATTCCATAATTGATGTTTCTTAGTGAAGTCGGAAATATATCATTCATTTTTTGTTTAATATCACCGTCAAAAACACAATAGCCGTATTCTGGAGTAATTGACCACCTGGAAAACTCTTTTGGCTTTTGAGTGGTCTGTGACATTACGTTAGAAACGATTGACAACAAGAAAACATATAATACTAATTTTTTCATGATAATCTTATCTAATAAAATAATCTCAATAAAAGGGATTAACCCATAATAAGAATAATTCAGTTGCAAAGATAATATTTTTTTTTGCTTTTTTGCTTTTTTTATTGTAATTTTTAAACAATAAAATACTATTCAGATTTATTTCGTTATTTTAAATTATTTATTTATGCAAATATTTTACAAAACATACAATATTTAACTATCAAATCGCTAACAATAAAAAATACTATTTTATTATTTCCACCTTTTTTGTTCTTTCCATAGTAGTATTTCGATATTCTACACTTTCAACAACTTTTTTAGCTAAACTATTGAAAACAAGTGAAATAACTGTGTTTTTTTCGAAGGCGACTGGACAACCTGCATCACCACTTTCACGAATGCTCTGAACAAGGGGTATCTGACCTAATAATGGTACATTCAACTCATCTGCGAGTTGCTTTCCACCATCTTTACCAAATATATAATATTTATTTTCAGGTAATTCCGCCGGAGTAAACCATGCCATATTTTCAACCAGTCCAAGAACCGGGACGTTTACTTTTTCTCCGGTAAACATACTTACTCCTTTTCGAGCATCTGCTAATGCTACTTCTTGGGGTGTGGTTACAACAATTGCTCCTGTTATACCTAAAGTTTGAACCAAAGTAAGATGTATATCACCTGTACCGGGCGGCAAATCCATCACAAAATAATCTAATTCGCCCCATTGTGCATCAGTAATAAGTTGCTTAAGAGCATTACTGGAAACAGAACCACGCCAAACAAGTGCATTGGAAGGATCAACAAAAAAGCCTATAGATAATATTTTTACTCCATATTTTTCAATAGGTATAATTTCTTGTCTTCCTTCTACTTCTCTAATTTCGGGATGAGCATGTTCAACACCAAACATTTTTGGTATAGAAGGTCCGTGAATATCGGCATCGAGCAAACCTACTTTATATCCCAGCGAAGCTAAAGCTATTGCCAGATTACATGATACTGTTGATTTTCCCACTCCACCCTTACCTGACGAAACTGCTATAATATTTTTTACATCAGCTAAAATTGTTTTTGGTTTAGGCTTGGGAAGTTCATTTGCAACAACAGTAATATTCCCTTTTATTTCTATATCCTCACCTATATAGGTCAGTATTGCTTGTTCTGAAGCTTTAACTACCGATTTTGTGAAAGAGTCATTGGGCTTTTCAAAAAGTAGTGAGAAAAAAATCTTTTTCCCTTCTATTCGAATATCTGGTTGTAATATACCAAGCGAAACAATATCATTTCCGTTACCAGGGTAACGAACATGTTTTAACGCATCAACAATTAATTGTGGTTCTAAATTCATTTCAGTAAAAATCTCTTTAAAGTATAGAGTAAAAAATTCTAGATTGTTTCATTAAACAGAAACAATCTAGAAACGAATATAAGAATCAAAATGTTTAATTCTTAACCAAAAACAAAAACGTTTAACTTATCTGAATTTTAATCCAACAGTAAGGTTGAGCCCTGAAGTTCCGATATTTTTAGCTTGCTCGTCTAATGATTTACCAGATTGAAGAGTATAACGTAAATCGGTTGTGATAAATCCAAGTATATCCACCCCGGCACCAACTTGCCAATCTAAACTCATCTTACCTGTTGGTTTATCAGAATTATCTAATGGGAATCTAAATTGGGGACCACCTTTTAGATGAAGACTAAGTAAACCGATATCTAAAAACTTAAGACCTACCATAATAGGAACTTTTATAAAAGAACTATCGACAGAAGTTGAACCAAATTTGTAACTTGAATGAGAATAATAAACTTCAGGTTGCAGATAAAGTGTTTCACCTATTTGACAAAGCAAACCGGCTTGATAATTTGAACCCAACTGACCAGTTATTTCATCAACATTTGTTGTGAAATGAGCAATATCTAGTCCGAATTTAGGTCCAAACCAAACTTTAGCTTTTGGTTTTTCAACTGTTGTGGTTGAGGTTGAGGTTTCATCTTGTGCATATCCAATAACAGATAAAGAAAAAAAGAAAAGAGTAAATAAAACTGATTTTGTTTTCATTGTTGTAAGTATTTAAAATATTAATAAAAATTTGGTCTTTTCGTATATTAAGCTTGACAAATTCACTGCATAATTAAGCATTTTGTTACTATTATCTTAATTTGGCTTCAAACATACAATAAATTTTTCATATTTTGTCAAATAGATACAATTTTTCCGCAATTATTTCTTCCAAAACTCCTGTATGTATCAAAATCTATTTCACCTTCGGGTTCGATAAGCTCATACTTTTTTTCAAGAACAAATTGTATATATTTTATTGATAATCCACGACTTAACCATTGTTTCTCATAGTATGTTTTTATTCCCAAAACAGGGTTTTGAAGCTCAGAAGCATACAAATCAGTAGTTGAAAATATAACATTATACCTGTTGATATTTAACATTTCGCAAGTATAACTAAACATAAAATTACTATCGGTTTTTAAATGTATCAATCCATCGTTGCGAACAAACTGCTGATAAGTTCTCAAAAAGTTAGTTGCAGTTAATCGTTTTGTTACTTTTTTCATTTGCGGATCGGGGAAAGTGAGCCATATTTCACTAACTTCATTCTCCGAAAAGAAATGATGAATCATCTCGATATCTGTACGCAAAAATGCGACATTCTTCAATTCTTCTAGAATGGATTGTTTTGCTCCTGACCACAGTCGTGCTCCTTTTATATCAACTCCAATAAAATTTTTATCAGGAAACATCTTAGCCATTCCTACTGTATATTCTCCTTTACCACAACCAAGTTCTAATACAATGGGATGATTGTTTTTAAAAAAAACCTCATTCCATTTGCCTTTCATTTCGAAATTTATTCCGTTTCGAAGCGTATGTGAAGAAACCTGAAAAACATTCAGAAATGTTTCCATTTCAGCAAACTTAGCTAATTTGTTTTTTCCCAAAATAAATCAATTTTCAAATTATACAAAATTCTTACTCTTATGGTTTTTGAGTTACTTTTTCAACCTGCATTCCAATATCATTGATTCCCACCAACAAAGAATCACGCATCCCATGAACTATTGAATAATGATATACTCCCGTTTTATTGAACTTTACATTCTGTTGATATAACACCGGCATTTGAAGTACTGAGCCAATTCCTGTACCGAGCCACTTTCCATGATTGTCGGCGAGATAACACTCAATTGAATCATTAGTCTGAATACTATCTGGGGTCATTCTATTGAGAAAAAGCCACAAATTTTGATAAGGATATTCTCCTCTGTTTCTGATATTTACATAGATATTATATCTTGAAGCAATATCTTTAACCGGAATATCGAAAGTCAATAAACTGTCTTTACTCCATCCGTGAGTGGTGATAGATTTATATTTTAAATAAACATCTGAATTCACACATGCAGATATTGACACAAAAATAAAAATTATCAAAATACTATTTTTCATTACTCTCCGAACCATTTTCTCCTCTTTTTATTGGTTTCTGAAATTTTGGGGCATTGTTTCCTTTATTATCCTTGTTGTCAAACCGGGCTTGCTGTGGCCTATTATCTATGCGTCTGTTTTTATTGCCATTATTGTTATTCGGACGTTTTTTTGTATCAAAACGTGTCAGGCTATCCTGTCCAACACCGCTTTCATACTCAATTTTTACGGGTTTAGCAGCTTCGTCTTTTGTATCTTCAAGTTTATCAACTTTTTGTCCTTTTTTATTCAATGCAATCACATCTTTTGCCCGTTCTGGTGAAATGGTCAACATGTTAGCCGCAAAATTTGGCGAAGTAGAATAACTGATTTGACGTTTAAATACATCCGTTTTAAAGTGGTAATAAGTATTATCCGTGGTTTCGAGTGGAATTTCTTTCGGTGGAAAACCTTTAGAGGCATCAATATAAGTGTCTACTTCAAAATTCATACAGCACTTAAGTTTTCCACACTGCCCGGCAAGTTTCTGCGGGTTGAGCGAAATATCCTGAATGCGTGCAGCACTTGTGGAAACAGTATTGAAATTTGTCATCCAGCCTGAGCAGCATAGTTCGCGACCACATGGTCCGATACCACCGATACGCCCTGCTTCTTGTCGAGCTCCAATTTGTTTCATCTCGATTCGTACGCGGAAAGTTTCAGCAAATACTTTAATTAGTTGACGGAAATCAACACGCTCATCAGCAATGTAATAGAAAATTGCTTTGTTACCATCGCCCTGAAATTCCACATCGCCTATTTTCATATCTAATTTAAGACTTTCGGCAATCTGACGGGCTTTTATCATGGTCTCATGTTCTTTAGCTTTAGCTTCGTTGAACTTTTCCAAATCATTTTCCTTTGCCTTCCGGTACACCCGACGAACTTCCATTTTTTCGGGATTCACATTGTATTTCTTCATCTGAAGCAAAACCAGTCGACCTACCAGCGTAACTTCGCCAATGTCATGCCCGGGTGAAGATTCCACAGCTATCACATCGCCTTTTTCGAGCGGAATTTTAGTGCTGTTGAGGAAATATCCTTTACGTGTATTTTTAAACTGAACTTCAATGAAATCAGTCTCTTTCTGGGTTTCGGGCAGGTCGCACATCCAGTCGAATGTACTGAGTTTTTGGGTTGAGTTGCGATTGCATCCCTTTTTGTTCATGCAGCAACCGCCATTATTTAGTTTGTAATCCATTATTTTAGTTTTTTTGTAGAGACGTTGCATTCAGCGTCTTTACGAATAAAGTTTTTATCTTTTCAGTAACATGATTACCTTCAACACCAGATCGAAGAAAATCATTTTTGCATTTACGTTTTGTTCAATTTGTCTTTCTGCCAAAGAAAATTCACTCATCAAATCCTCTACATTCCGCTCATTAATAAATGGTGAAAACCGTGTTGAAAATTCTGCTTCAGGCGTTGACATATAATTGAGTTCCGGTTGCTGTACATTACGAATAAAGTTCTCCCGTGTCATTCGCTGTGCGTAACTCAGAAAATTTTTCTGCCGTTCACGACCAATTGACGATGAAGCCATATCTTCCGACCATTTCCGAAGAGTTTTCAATGAAGCATGGTCTTTTTTATTCCCAACCTGCCAGGCTAACCGCATAATCATCACAAAACGGTCGAAGTTTTGCTTGTTTTCATCCGTTTCGCTAAGCACCGAAAGAGCATTGAGATAACTTCCATTTGCAATGTGCGCTGCATAAACCGCATCATCCTGCTCAATCTCATATTCGTTGTTGCTCAAAAGTGCTTGTACAATATCAGTTTCATCCAGCCGTGGAATATGAACGTGTTGAGTTCTCGAAAGAATTGTTCCGATAATTTGATCTGGTTCGTTTGAAACTAACAAAAACACTGTTTTTTCCGGCGGTTCTTCCAGTATTTTCAGCAACTTATTGGCGCAGGTTTCGTGCATTTTTTCAGGCAACCAAATAATCATTATTTTATATTCCGATTCATAGGTTTTCAGACTGAGTTTGCGAAGAATTTCCTCACTCTCACTAGAATAAATCAATCCCTGTTTTGCATCGTCCGAGATTTTAGCATACCATTCGTTTATTCCGAAATAGGAATTATTAATCACCATCGACCTGAATTCAGAAATAAAATCATCACAAACAACGCTTTGTTTGCCTGTAGGTTTGATAATTGGAAAAACAAAATGCAAATCAGGGTGAGCCAGTTTAGCAAACTTCATGCACGAAGGACAAACGCCGCAAGAATCAGAAACGGTACGTTTTTCACAACAAATATATTGAGCATAAGCAATAGCAAGCGGTAATTTCCCTATACCTTCAGCACCACGCAGAAGCTGTGCATGAGGTATTCTTTGTTCGTTTACCGAGTTGATAAACCGCTGCTTTTTATCTTGTTGACCTATAATTTGTGAAAATAACACCCTGAATAGTTTATAGTTGGCAGTTTATAGTTAACAATAATCTGTTGATTCTTACTTGCTGTTGCTAATTAACCTGCAAATATACAAAAAAGAAAAGAAATCGGGAAATTATACAAATATCAATAGTAACCAGAAAACTAATTTATATATTTTTTTTGCTTTATGATATAATTATTGGAATTTTTCTTAATTTTGAACGTTTTACAGTTATAGCTGTTATTAATATTTATATTTATATATTCTGAAATGGGAGAATTAGAAAAAAAAGCAACTCAAAAAAGTTCGATTGAAAATCAGATATTGGTAATTTTTGGTTCGAATGGTGATTTGGCGAAACGTAAGTTATTACCGGCAATATTCCAGCTTTATCTGGATAATTTATTACCGGAGCAATTTGCGGTTATAGGGGCAGGAAGTCAGGAAAAAACAGAGGAAACAAACCGTGTTGATGTTCGGAACTCAATGATGGAATTTGCCAGAATCGGTTCAACAGAAAACCCTGATAAGTTGAATTTATTTCTGGAACATGTGTATTATCAAAAGGTAAATAATCAGATAGAAGAGGATTTTGGGCTGTTGAAAAATTACATTGACAATTTATCCGAAAAGCTGATTATCAAACAAAATATCATATATTATTTTTCCATTCCACCTTTTCTGTACGAAGTGGTGGCGGCCCATCTGGTCAAATTCGGGCTGAATACCGAGGAAAATGGCTGGAAGCGAATTATTGTTGAAAAGCCGTTTGGTTATAGTTTAGATACGGCTGTGGATTTGGACAAAAAACTTCGTGCCGGATTTAATGAAGATCAGATTTACCGTATAGACCATTATTTGGGCAAGGAAACGGTTCAGAATATCATGGTGACACGGTTTTCGAACGGTTTTTTTGAACCTATCTGGAACAGGAAATACGTTGACAGGGTGGAAATTACGGCTTCCGAAAAGATTGGCGTTGGGGCGCGTGGTGGATATTACGATACATCCGGTGCTATTCGCGATATGATTCAAAATCACCTGCTTCAGGTGCTGGCCGTGGTGGCTATGGAACCGCCGTCGATATTTGATTCCGAGTCCATTCGAAACGAAAGTGTGAAAGTTTTGCAATCACTGCGACCAATAAAACCAACCGAAATAGCCGAAAATGTTGTTCGGGGTCAGTATATTGAAACAATGGTGGACGATGTGATTCAAAAAGGTTATAGGCAGGAAAAGGATGTGAAGCCAAATTCCAAAACTGAGACTTTTGTGGCGTTGCGGGTGTTTGTGGATAACTGGCGCTGGAGTGAAATTCCATTTTATATCAGAACCGGAAAATGTTTGCCAGAGCGGGTAACCGAAGTGGTTATTCACCTGAAACCTGCTCCGCATCAGCTTTTCAAGCAGCGTTGCGTGGCACAATCCACCAACATGATTATTCTTCGGATTAGTCCTGATGCCGGTGTGGCAGTCGATTTTGGAATGAAAATACCCGGTGCAGGATACAAAGTGCAAAACGTGAATATGGCTTTTCATTATTCCGATCTGGCTTCGAACAAAATATCCGAAGCGTATGAACGTTTATTGTTGGACTGCATGATTGGCGATTCTACGCTTTATGCGCGTGCTGATGCAGTGAAAGCCAGCTGGAAATTTGTTGATCCGATTCTGCAGGCATGGAAAAATAACTCCGAAATCCCCTTGTATTTCTACGAAGCCAATACCTGGGGACCGAAAGAAGCTAACGCGCTGTTTAATAATAAGGAATTGAAATGGCGTGCGCCATTCAAGAAATTTAAAACAGAATAATGTCAGGTTATTTGTGTTGCCTTCGATAACACAATATTAATAGATATTTACTTTGCGATATTTTTAAAGAACGATGTCACAAACTATTCACATATTCGAGAGCCCTGAAGCTACTGCACGTGCTGTGGCTGAACTGATGCTGCAGAAAGCAAAGGAGAAATTCAAGCAATCGCTTCCTTTCAATGTTGCTTTGTCGGGGGGAAATACGCCAAAACTACTATTTCAGATATTGGTAGAAGACTTTCAGGATTCAATGCCCTGGCATATCCTACGGCTGTTTTGGGTAGATGAGCGTTGTGTGCCACCAACTCATGCTGAAAGTAATTTTGGTATGACCTATGAAAACCTGTTGAAACAGGTTCCGATTCATGAAGTTAATATCTTCCGTATGACCGGCGAAGCTGACCCACAAAAAGAAGTTGCTCGATATGCGACTTTGCTTGACGCTCAGTTACCATTAGTCAATGGATTACCGAAGTTTGATTTGGTGCTGCTTGGTATGGGTGACGATGGCCATACTGCTTCCATTTTTCCCAATAATCTGAATCTTCTTCAGTATGAATCCACTGTTGCAGTTGCGGTTCACCCTGCCAGCGGTCAGAAACGATTAACACTTACAGGCAACATAATTAATGGGGCTGATAGTGTAGTTTTTCTTATTACAGGCTCGTCGAAGTCTTCCGTTCTACGACAAATAATTCAGCACGAACCCGGCTTTGAAAAATATCCGGCTTCTTATATTCAATCAGGTTCAGTTGCATTCTATCTTGATAAAGCGGCTGCCAATGAGCTTCCGCTATGACATTACGCAAACAGTTAGACGAGTTTTACAATCAGTATGATATTCCTGCCGAAGGTGGTGTGGACGATAAAACCTTTCTGGTGCCGCTTCCGCTTTTTTCACTGACTTTACCCAACTTTTCGTGGCGAAAACGGATGCTTTATGTGCATGATTTGGAACATATTCTAAACGAACAGGATACAAGTTGGAAGGGTGAAATATTTATTGCTTCGTGGGAAATATCAACCGGATTTCTGAAAAACTTCCCGATATTGATTTTTCCTCTCTGGACTATGGGTTGGGGTATGTGGGTGCATCCAGCAACTGTTTATCATGCTTTCCGTAAAGGTCATGCTGATAAGGGAATTGCCCGATTAGCCATTGAAAAGGAACTACTTTTGGATTACGATTTGTCACAACTGCAGCAACTTACTCTGAATAAACGTTCTGAGCGATCAGCTAAATTTTTCTATATTAAATTGGTCGGTTGGAGCTTGATTAGTCAACTTGTTTTTTTATCGCCAATCATTGCATTGATAGCTTTTTTGTCAATTTTCCTCAAATTTTTAGGTTGAACAATCGTTCGTTGAAAGTTATTTGCTATTTTTGACTTTCTTCCCAATCAGGGAGTATTTTAAACCACAATAGTAAAAGATTAATTCCATGAAAACTACACGCAAATCGCTATTTACAATATTTTCTCTGGTTATTGCTTTGAATGCCCTGGCAGTTAAACCCATTGTTAGAACAGATGGACACCGTTCGTATTTTTATAAACCCGATTTCAATAACTGGGTATATATTCTTAAAGATAAGAATGTGGATGTATCTAAAGTTTTCAAAATGGATATGGGTGTTTTGAGTATTTCCGGCGAATCGAGTGGTTATTTGCGAACTAAAGGCGTTTATTCCAACTATGAACTACGAGTGGAATACCGATGGACTAAAGTACTGGCAAACAGCGGCATATTGGTTCACATTCAGCCAAAAGACACTATTTGGCCAGTGTGTTATCAAGTGCAACAAAAAGCGGATGCAGCCGGTGATATTATTTGTATGAATGGACTTTGGGCAAAGGAATGCAAAGATTCAGTGAAGTTTACGGTGCCAAAAATGAAACCTACGAACGAAAAAAAGCTTGGCGAATGGAACTCGATACGAATACTTTGTAAAGGTAAAACTATCAAAGTATATGTGAATGACGAATTACAAAACTATATTTCAGACCTGACGGAAAATAAAGGTTTTATCGGTTTTCAAAATGAAGGTAAGCCACTCGAATTCCGCAATCTGTTTATCAGAAAACTTGCTGGTGACGAAAAATGATAAATGACGCTATAAATTATGTAGAAACTCAACAAAAACCAAATGCCGACATTTTTAGTGTTTTTTTGTAATCATTTGTTTAATCTCTTAATTTGCAATCTTTTCCACTCAGCAAATGACATTCCTGTTTTAGAAAAAACAGCACGCTTCAATGAATTTACCGAGCCAAAACCACATTGTTCAGCTAAGCTGTCTATTGTATAATCAGGATTTTCAGAAAAAACCTTTTCCAATTCTTCAATACGATAGTTATTCACAAAAGAGTTAAAGTTTTGATTATATTGTTGATTAATAATTACTGATATATACGATCGGTTTGTACCCAATGCCTTTACAAGATCCATAATATTCAGCTGGCTGTTAAGAAAAATTTTCTTCTGCTCAAACTCAACTAACAGCTTTTGCAAAATCTTTTTTTGCACACTACTAGTGAATTCATCAATCGGAGGCTGTTCTTCATTAATATGAATTTCGAAAGTCGGATTGACAGGTTTTTGTGTTATCCCCATATATCCAATAATAAATAACATAGTTGAAAATACTGACCAACCTATGTAAATCAAAACATCCTGAGAAATTAAGAACTGCCTACCCAATGCTGTAAATACAAACGCTGTTACTCCCATGATAATAATTGAAAGATTCAGCATTTTTGCATTATTGTATTTTGCATCATGTTCATCAGAGTAAAATTGTTCAGCCTTTGCACCATATTTTTTAAGAAGCAAATAATTACCAAAAACAGAAACAACAACAAAAATCAAATAAGAAATACGGATAATGACCCGCATAACCGATAAAAATTGAATATTTTGTGAGGACGAATAAGCATTCTCATTGAACAACCATGTTCTATATTCAATTCTTGGAGTAATAAGCACACTTACGGTATAAATTAACGTAATAAAGACTGGAAGTACCAAAAATTTAGCATGTGCCTTTATAGAAAATCTTTCTTCTACAGTCAATAACCTAAAATAAATATAGTACATCGGAAACACTATGAGCGAAGCAAATTGTAACAGGATATCAAAGTAGGGATAAATAGCTGGTAAAGGCGCAAAGTATAAAAAATGTGAGATAAAAATTGTGAGTGGAAAAAGCATAAACTTTCCCAAAAACTGGCGAGGCGAACTATGTTTCTTAATGTCACCAACCAAGGCAACTGACCAAAAAAGAGTTACATAAATGGGCATCAACAGTAGTACAATTCTTATCATAACTTTATAAGTAAACATTTGTAATTATAAAACCATAGTGAAAAAAATTACTATGAAAATCTATTGTTCAATCATTTAACGGTTTGTTTTTTAATGACTTGTTTTTTCCATTCAATAATCGACAATCCTGTTTTTGAATAAATCGCACGTTTTAACGAACTTACAGATCCGAATCCACAACACTCAGCAAGAGTTTCATTTGAAAAATCAGGATTTTCAGTATAAACCCTTTGTAATTCATCAATACGATAGCTATTTACAAATGTACAGAAATTCTGGTTATACTGCTGATTAATTATAACTGAAATATAGGTTCTATTAGTTCCGATGACATTCACAAGATCTAAAATATTCAATTGACTATTGAGATAAATCTTATTTTCTTCGAACTCATTCAATAGTTTTAAGAGAATTTTTTTCTGTGCATTGAGAAGAGGTTGTGTTTCATTGATATCCTCTTGCCCATCTATTTCCAAATCAAAAGTCGGATTTAGCGGCTTTTGAGTAAAGCCCATATATCCTACAATAAACATTATTCCGGCATAAATTAGTGGAGAAATATAAATCAAACCCGGATTTAATTTGAATATAAAATAGCTTAAGAATGTATATGCTCCCAGGACTATTAATATAATGTTAAGATATGGGGCATTATTATATTTACCATCTTGTATATCCGAATAAAACTGTCCTGCTTTTTTGCTATATTTTCGTAACAGCAATTTATTTTGGATAACCACAACTATTAATTGTAAGATATAATATACCCGTAAACCAATACTCATTATACTCAAAAAATGTACATGGGGAGTGTCAGGAATAGATTGCTTATCGAAGAGAAATGCTTTAAATTCATTTGCGGGTGTAGTAAATACTGCAATAGCATATATAGTAACTAAGATAAGAGGGAGAATCAAGTACTTAATATGCACTTTCCATGAAAACTTTTTATCAACAGTCAATAATCTAAAATAAATATTATAAACAGGATAAACTAAGCTGCCCGCATATACATAAAAAAGGTAAAAATAGATATAAATATCAGGAAGGGACAAATAGTAAAAAAATTTTCCGGCATAAATAAGAAATGAGAGAAACATAAATATTGCCAGACACGACCGGGGAATATTATAGTTTTTCTTATCTCCATTTAAAACAATGGCCCAGAATAGGGATGTAAATACTGGAAAAAGTAATGATATTATTACAAGCATAGAATTTTTAATTACACAAAGATAAAACAAAAAGTAATAAAGTAAATTAGAATTTAAATTTATTTTTATTCGATTTTACTAATGAATTTATCTTTTGATCAGTATTTTTTACTATTTGGATGAAAGAATTTACTGATTGGATGAAAGAATTTATGTTTTGCACTGCGAATATTTCTCCTTTGCATTTATATTTGCAAAGAATATTTTAATTGATTTTTAGGTAATTATAACTGGTTATTGATTATGAGTCTCATAAAGCGAAATGAAAATGTTTCTGTAACAATCTGAATCATGCAGAAATAAAATTTCATTTGTTTATTCATCATTAATTTTGAAATACTTTGTGATTTTTTGTAGTAATTTTTACTATTCAAAAAACAGAATCACTACATAAGTTAATAATCAGATTAAATACCAATAAAGATTCACAGAGTATCATAATACAAAAAAAAATACTAAATTGCAATTAAATTACGAATGTGGTGAAGGAAATTAATTTTTCACCTATTTAAGAACTGATAGTCAATATATTGGTTTCGTATCAACAATATATTTCATACAAATCAACATGGGTTTAACATCTTATTATCCCTTGAAGGTTGGAAATACAGTTCACTAAATTAAATAGTGTAAATAAGATTACTTGTTTGTGGTTTTTCAGGAAATAATATAAAAGCCTCCGTCTATACCGAAATACGTTAATGGTAGGTAACAAATAAAACAATGAGAAAATGAGAAAATTTGTATTAATTATTGCAGCTTTTGCATGTGTTTCAATGGGTACTTTTGCTAAAGGGAAAAAGTCGCAAAGTGTAGAAATGTTCGACAAAAACACCCAGTTAATTCATCTTGGTATCGGGATAAACGGAACTGCAGCACCTGTTGAGTTATCTTTCGAGAAAGGAGTTAAGGATAATTTATTTAATGTTAAGGGGTTAAATTTAGGAATTGGTGGGTATTTTAATTATTTTGGTAGTTCAACTGATTTTTCAGGTTTCAGTAGTACTGGTTCTGCAACAACCTATACATGGAGTTACAGCAATATCGTTCTAGGTGCCCGTGCATTAGCGCATTATAAACTCATTTCTCAGTTAGATACCTATGCAGGTGTAATGATTGGATATGATATTTTTGGTGCAAAGCTAAGTCCAGCAAATGATCTTATTCCTGCAACCGGCACAAGCTTTATATTTTATGGCGGTGTTGCCGGAGTTCGCTATCAGTTTGGTCCTAAGTTAGGCGTATATCTTGAAGGTGGTTCAGCCTCTGTATCAAATGCCAGTATTGGTATTTCTTACAAATTATAATTCATAATCATTTACTGAATTAATTCAATATTTCAGCAAGAAAATACTCTTGCTGAAATATTTATTGCCAATTCGGAGCATTTTAACATATTAATTGCTTTTGAAAAGTTAGTTATATAGCTCAATATAAAAAGATTAAATTTTTCGATAAAAATTGGAAAGGAACTTGGTAGCTTTTTAAATATTAATTTTTTGAAGACAGATCTGGTAAATTTATAGGTTATCATTGTTGATAACCACGATTTTATTAGTTCTAGTCTTTCCCTTATTAATTAGTTGCTCAGTGTGTTTAACTAAGATTTAACTCAATACCCGAGTTATAATAAAACAGTTTTTAAATGAATTCGACCCGACCTAAATTGGTTGTAAGTTGTTGAAATTTATATTTTAAGTTGTATTTTTTTGAAATATTTAAAACATATCAAAATGAAAAAAACAATTCAAAAATTCTTCATTTCATTAATGGCAATAGTGGCATTATCTACCTCACTGAATGCCAAAACAATTTATTATGTAAAACCTAATGGCACCGGAGATGGTTCATCATGGGAAAAAGCTGGAGACATCCATGGTATTCCTATTGTAAATGAGATTTGGGTTGCTAAAGGTACCTATTATACCACTACTAAAACGGATAAAACAATAAGCTTCGTTTTTCAGAGGGATAGTATTTACGGAGGATTTGCTGGCACTGAAACTTCCAAAGACGAACGAGAATTAGCTGACTTGGATAACAACGGAAAAATTGAACCTTGGGAGTTTGTGAACGAAACAATTTTAAGTGGTGATATCGACGGCATACCGGATGTATGGACAAAGACCATGAGTGCCGATGGGAAAACATGGACATGGACAATAACCGGAAATGCTGGAAACAGTTATAACGTAATAAAAGATACCTATGGATCTGTAGTGGATGGATTTACTATTTCGGGTGGAAACTCAATATCTTATGGTTCAAATTTACTCGGTTTGGGAGGTGGAATTTATGATGGTTCAACAACATCATTTCTCAATTGTAAAGTAAAAAACTGTTATGCAGATGTTCAGGGTGGAGGTATTCAAATTAATGCATCCAGTAATAAAGTTATTATTTCGAATTGCATGGTTAGTGAATGTGCTTCTGCTAAAGATGGCGGTGGAATTTGTGTAAATTCTACTGGAACTAATACAAAAATCTTGAATTGTAAAGTTTACAATTGTTCGGCAGGTCAATATGGTGGTGGTATATGTGCTCAGTCCATGAGTGCGAATAAGTCGTACTTAACCACAGAAAATTGTTTGGTACAAGGTTGTTCTTCTAAATCAAATGGTGGTGGTCTTTACCTTTCGGCTATCAATTATACTTCGGTAAATACCACAAATCAATGCACTGTTCTAGATTGTGTTAGTGCAAAAGAAGGCGGAGGCATTTATATGATTGCTGATTCAAGAGCAACAGCATCGAATGCACTTTGCTTAGTAAATAATTGTTATATAAGTAATTGCGAAGGAATTGTACAGGGAGGTGGTATCTCTGCATTTAATAATTTTGCCACTTGTGCAGTAACTAACAGTACCATTACCAACTGTACATCGGGTGCTGGAGCAGCGTATGGTGGTGGTATCTACAATTTGTCCTCCACAGTAGTCAATTGTGTTGTAAACAATTGTCTTGGCAATGGTATAATATCAAAAACAAACACAACTATAAAAGCATCTACATCATATTGTTCTTTATCCAATAATAAAAAATCTACGGGCGAAGAAAGTAATACCACAGGTTCTTCGATGACCTCTAATTGTATTTCACCTGCGTTAAATATTGCATTTGAAAAACCAACAAGTTTTGTGGGATGTGCCACAACCGATGCTCAGCGCCTGGAACTTAAGAATGCAAATTGGCACTTATTAACAAGTTCTCCATGTATAAATACCGGAAAAGTGGTTGCTGATTCTATTCAAAATGGTAAAGACCTTGATGGAAAAATGAGGATGTTATATGGAACAATAGACATTGGTGCATACGAATACATAATACCAAAGATTTCAATGCCAATCAACGAAAACTTTGATTCGATAGTGTCTTTTAATAATAGCAAAATGTTCTATAATTTTTTATTTTCAACCAGATGGGTAATTGAAAATAAAAAAGCTTCATTTCTGGGATATCCTACTGTAACAAATGCATATTCTGAACCCATGTTTACCTATCTAATAGATGCAAGTAAAACAGATAAAGTGTTTTTAAACTTTGATATGTACTTTGAATCAAGCACTGTTGCACCTACTGTTTTAGGTACTGAAAAACTTGATGTAGAATATTCAACAGATTTCATTACATGGTCAAACCTGGCAACTTATTCAAATCAGAATGGATCTATAGCTAATAATACTTACTTACTTGATATTAGCTCTAATGTGAAAGGTAAATTAGTTTATATTCGTTTCAATGCCAACGGTGCGCAGTATAATAGAATTGGAAAATGGGAAATCGACAATATTAGTATAGACTCCAATGCTCCAAGTGCTGTCGCAATCACAAAAGAAGATAAACTAACCTATAAAATTTCTAACGGATACCTGACTATCTTAAATACAAGCGAAGGTTCATCGACTCAACTCTACGATATTAATGGTAAGCTAATCGTAAAACAAAATTGTAATGCCAATTCGATTAATATGAATTTGCCTCGAAAAGGGGTATATATTGTGAAAGTAAAAACTGAAAAAGATATAAAGAGTACAAAAGTAATTTGGTAAGAATGATTTTGAGAATTGCTTATGATTATATTTTTGCTGAATGAAAATTATATCAATATGTGAGGTTTGTAAAATTACATCCAAATTCAAGACACAATGCATTTCAATAAACAGCAAAAAAGCAGCAGCCGAAAAGCTTAAGAGTAGGCATAAAAATAAAATTTATGAATATGAAATCCCACATTTCAAAAATTGTACTGGTATTCTTTTGTATAGGATTCCTAAGCATCAATGTTATTGCAAGAAGCTACATAATATCTTTTACCGGCAGTGGTAAAAGTACAACTGTGGAAAGTGTAATTGTTCAGAATCTCACTCGAACTTTTTCCGTGACTGTTCCGGCAGGAAATACTTTAAATTTAATTGATGGAGCAGATGGCATTGAACAATTAAGTGAAACCGATCAGAATATTTATATTTATCCAACTTCATCAACGGGAAAGTCAACTGTATCATTTTACGCAAAACATTCAGGTACAACTCAAATCACTGCATTTAATATAGATGGCAGAAAGATAGTGGGAACAACTACTGATTTGCAAATGGGAGTAAACTCGTTTCAAATAACACTACCAAAAGGCTCTTACATTATTCGGGTTTCAGGATATCAATACACATACAATGCTAAAATGATAAATCCTGATGCTTCAACTTGTAAACCTGAAATAGTTTATGTAGGTACTTCTAAACCAACAATTTCAATTCCACAAAAAAGTAAAAGTTCCAATCAGGGTCAAACCTCAATGCTTTATTACACAGGTGACCAACTAATATTCAAAGGAATTTCAGGCAATAATGCCACTATAGTACCTAATGTGCCAACCAGCAGTAAAACCATAGATTTCTATTTTGATGAATGTGTTGATGGTGATGGTAATTATTATAGCATTGTAAAAATTGGTGTTCAAACCTGGATGGTTGAAAATCTAAAAACAACCCGATACAAAGATCTTACCGCTATTACAAATGTTACGGTTAATACAACCTGGCAAAATCTGACGACTGCTGCATATTGTTGGTATAATAATGATATCAACAATAAAACTACTTATGGAGGCTTATACAACTGGTATGCTATAGGTACTGGCAAGTTAGCACCTACCCGTTGGCACGTAGCTACCGATGATGAATGGACTACTTTAGAAACTTATCTGACAACGAATGGCTATAATTTAGGCAAATCCTTAGCCGCTACAACCAATTGGGACAATAGTGTAGGTAATGTTAGTGACGGTGATGTGGGTAAAGATTATACAAAAAACAACGCTTCCGGTTTTACGGCTCTTCCATGTGGCTTACGTATGATTGATGGAACTTATGGGTTGTTAAAATACGATGCGGAGTTTTGGAGTGCAACTCAATATAATACCTTGAGTTCATGGTCTAATGAAATTGACTTCGATGGGAATTCTGTTCGCCTCAGCTCATACGGTAAAGCAGGTGGGTATGCTATTCGCTGCATTAGAAATTTAGCATCTATTCCAACTCTTACAACTACTGTGGTTTCATCTATAACTTCAACATCTGCAATGAGCGGAGCTAATATTACTTCAGATGGTAATGACTCAATAACCGTACGTGGACTTTGTTGGAATACCACAGGTTCTCCAACCACTAATAATTCCATAACCACTGATGGTATAAGTAAAGGTAGTTTTAGCAGTAAGATAGTTGGATTAACCCCCAATACAACTTATTTTGTTCGGGCTTATGCCACCAATAGTGAAGGAACAGCCTATGGCAACGAGCAAACTTTCACATCGGCTGCACCTCCTCCAACTGTTACGGATATAGATGGAAATGTATATAATACAGTCATTTTAGGAACGCAAACATGGATGGTTGAAAACCTAAAAACAACCAAATACAATGATGGCACCAATATTCCTTTGGTAAGCGATAACACATGGGGTGCTTTAACAACTCCTGCTTATTGTTGGTATAATAACGATGTAGCTAATAAAACCATATACGGAGCCTTATACAATTGGTACACAGCAAATACCGGTAAATTAGCACCTACTGGATGGCACGTACCCACCGATGCAGAATGGTCAACATTAGAGAATTATTTGATTGCGAATGGATATAATTACAATGGTACAACAACAGGAGATAGAACAACTAACAATAAAATAGCTAAATCCTTAGCAGCAACCACTAACTGGACTACTTCAACGGGTGTAGGTACACCCGGTAACGATTTGACAAAAAACAATAGTTCTGGTTTTACTGCTTTCCCGGGTGGATGGCGCAGTTGGAATAATAATGCATATTCTAAACTTGGCACTGCGGGTTATTGGTTGACTACAAGTATATCTACTATTGCTTCACCTAATATTATGTTCAGGTCTTTGAACTATAGTACCAATGCAGGTGTAATTACTGACTATCAAAGTAAAAGTAACGGATACTCGGTGCGATGCATTAAAAATTAAATAAGCATAGATACACCGAGCAATCTAAAACGAGATTAAGCTGACATTAGTTTGCTTTAGGATAATGATTGTTTTTTCGGAGTGAGGTTGCTAATTATCATCAAATAAGGAGAACAATTCATTGTATCTCTAAAAAATACAATAACACAAAAAATTATCATTTATGAAAAAAATTTATTTATTATCAGCTCTTTTACTTGTAGTGTTTTTATTACCTACAACTTCTTATGCTCAGTGGCAACAAACTAAAGGTCCTTATGGTGGAACAGTTACAAAAATTGCAGCATCAGGAACCAATCTACTTGCCGGAACGAATTGTGGACTTTTTCTTTCTACTAATAATGGAACAAGTTGGAGTCCGGTTACAAATGGCCTTTCAGGCGTAAAAATAAGTTATTTAAAAACCTTGGGATCAAATTTTTATGTAACAACTAATTCGGGTTTTTATGCATCTACCGACAATGGAACTACCTGGACACAAGTATTAACGGGTAAAACTGTCACCAGTATAACAGCCATTGGTTCTACTCTTTTTATTTCTACTGCCAGTAACGGAGTTTTAATGTCAACCGACAATGGAACAACATGGGTGGCTGTAAATGCAGGATTACCAACTTACTCCAGTATTTATTATGGTATTAATTCATTAATAGCAGTTGGTTCTAAGTTGTTAGCTGCAACCAGTTCAAAAGGAGTTTTTACTTCATCGGATAATGGAACAACCTGGACTGCGGTGACAGGAGGTTTTACAAGCACTTCTTTAGTCTATGATTTTGTTACAAGTGGTACTAATCTTTTTGCAGCAACAAATAACGGTGTTTATTTATCGGCAGATAATGGAACTACATGGAAAGCAGTAAATGGAGATAATCTTGTAGGAATGGCTTATACAAATATGTGTAATGCTTTAACGGCAAATGGAAGTACGATTTATGCATCTATGGATGATCGTGGAGTTTATCGTTCGACCAACAATGGAACAAATTGGACAAATGTCAAAACCGGAATGATATTTAGAACAACTGTCAATTGTTTAGCCGTTAGTGGTTCTAATCTTTTTGCAGGAACAAATGGTTATGGGGTAAATTTCTCATCGGATAACGGTGATAACTGGACTGCAATTAATACCGGATTAACCGCTTTAAATATTACTGCTCTGAACATAAATGGTAGTGATATCATTGCAGGAACAGATGGGCTTGGAAATCAACTTACTACCGACAATGGAACAAGCTGGACTGATCTTAATTCGACTTTTGGTATTCCAACTGCAACATACCCTGACTTAAATGGTTTGTCAAAAAGAGGGATAAATACGTTGGTAAGAAACGGAAATACACTTTATACAGGTACAAACGATGGTATTTATGCAACTATAGATAATGGAATCAACTGGAATAGTATTGAAGGTTGGAATTCAACAGCAGATCCGGGATTGTTGGCTGAAACTATCTACTCAATAGCCATAAGTGGAACTAAAATTTTTGCAGGAACTTCAAAAGGACTTTTTGTTTCTGTGGATGGTGGTAGTCACTGGACAAGTATAAATACAATAAAAACGTATGCATTAGCAGTAAGTGGCACCAATCTTTTGGCAGGAACAACAAGTAGAGTTTATCTTTCAACCGACAATGGAACTGTTTGGACTATGATTACTTCGGGATTTCCAAGTACTTATACTATAACTGTACGTTCTATTTTCGTAAATGGAGCTAATATTTTTGTTGGAACTGATAATGGAGTATATATTTCAAAAAACAATGGTACAAGTTGGACAGAGGTTGATAATGGATTACCTACTGCTTCTAGCACAGTTTACGCCACATCTTTTGCAGCAAGTGGCAATAATATCTTTGCCGGAACCAGTAAGGGTGTATTTTTCACGGCTAACAATGGAACAACATGGGTACCGGTAAATACAGGATTAAAAAACCTCGGAGTAAATGCTCTGGGTGTGACCGGAACAACTCTTTTTGCCGGAACACAAGGTGGAATATTTACATTGCCAAACTCCGACAAAGTTGCTTCTGTCGAACAAGTTAATTTGAATAAATCGGTAATGTTGAAAAACTATCCAAATCCATTTAGTACCTCTACAACAATAAGTTATACGCTTGAAAATTCATGCAAAGTTGAATTGAACGTTTTTGATATGATGGGTAAAAAAGTAGCTAGTTTAATCAATTCAAAACAAGAAGCAGGAAGTTATTCAGTTGATTTTGATGCATCACAACATGCAGGTGGGATTTACATTGCAGAATTGAGTGCAGATGGATTCAGAAATACAATTAAACTGAATTTGATAAAATAAACTTTCACCTGCAATCTAATGAATTAAAACAAACCACAATTGGCATAATAGTTTACTTTATAAATCAATGATTTTATGTAACGAGGTTTCAAAAAATACCGATTGGTATTTACCTTTTGTATGTTTCCTCTCTACTTTATTGTTTTCTATTGTGTCTATTGTGGTTAAAAACATTTGTTAAGTTTTATTTTAGCAAAGTAGAATTACTTACACTAAAAATCGAGTATTATGAAATCAACAAACATCTTTTTCTTGCTATTCCCTAATTTCTTCAAGAGTAGTATATCGGATAATCAAACCAAATTGTCAAAATTTTTTTTTATTGCATTAGCCTTTTTAGCTATTATGCCAATTCAAAAAACTGTTGCATTAGACGAAGTACGCTATAATGAATATCCAATTACACCACCTCAGTACAATACCAGTAACCCTTATGGTACAATAGACATAAACTTTATGCTCTATTCTCATGGATTAACATATAATTGTGTCAGAAACCTTACAGTTTCTTATTTAAGTCCAACTGATAATACAACATACATCAAGCTATTTGATTACTCCTATGGTGAGTCAGGGAATAATTACGGTTTTACAACTACTACATTTAATGTTGTATCCGGTACATTTAATACATTAGGTAAAATTAGTAGTACACTTGATCCGTCGACTCAAATAACAGTTTTTTTTTCTAGTCCAATTAACATACCTGGTTTTTATTATAACTATTGTGTAAAATGGGATTTCCCTCCCTGTTTGACTGGAAAAAAAATAACACTTAAAATTGAAGGAAACTGGCAACAAAGTTTTAATACTGCTAATTGGGCATGGCCTTTTTCAATAATTTATGAACTTAGTGCTCAAAATAACCCAACTACCCCACTTTCAATAACTCCACAAACTGACGGGAAAGATAAATTTATATGGAAAAATACTGGTAAGGTATCCAGATTTGTTTTATACTCCGATAATCTGTATTCAAATAAAATTGATTCAGTAGATGTGTCTCCTTCATCCTCTGTAACAGATTCTGTGAGTAAAGCAATTGCTGTGAGTAAAGTCAACCTGCCTCAAAGCTATTATATACAACAAATTTATAATGTTCCGGGGCTTGTTAATTCATCTAACAATCTACGTTACATTAATAATCTTGGATTTTTGGGTTGTTCCGGCTTACCATATCCTGCAAATTTAAAATTAAATTCTAATTATAGTCAAGCACGGCAGCAAATAGATTTAAAATGGGAAATTGTAAATAAATCTACTTCAGCAGTAGTATATCACGTTAAACGAGGTTCTACATTTATAACTCCTGTGGGAGGAACACCTAATTTAAACTATACAGATAGTTTTAATACCACTGCACTACAAAACTGGTCGAGCTATAAATACACTGTGCTTGCTGCCCCTAAAGGGTGGGCAAGAGATAACATTTCGTCCAATCTAGGTGATACATGTACAATATCTACTAGTCCAACAATTCCCAATCTTAAAGATTTCAAACTTGTTGCTCACCCAACCAACGGAACAACAGCAGCTTATATGGAGTTAAATTGGGATCCAAATCAATGGAATTTACAAAATGTGGTAAAGATTTACCACAGAGCATCAACTGCTCCTAATTTCACGCTATTGACTACTATGGCAGCAGGGGCTTCAACCTATACCGATAATACTGTAACCGACAACAGTAAACATTTTTATAAACTGGAGGTAGATGTTTTCGGACGAATCTTTTCAAAAATTGACAGTGAAACAGTAGTGAAAAAAGTTGCATTTAAAAGCATCAAAGCGTCAAAGAATACGATAGGTGACCGTATTCAACTTTCGTGGGAAATTGACCGTCTCGATTTATGCGACCGTTTTGAAATTTATCGTTCGTTTTCGAAAGATTCACTGGGAGTTGATGTTCAATCATCTTTAGAGCTGGTGAATCAGTTATCAGCCCAAACGGTTTATAATACATGGGATGATCGTACTGCTGCACCCGGCATGGTTTATCAATATATGATAAAAGCCTACAAAACCGGATTGGATGGAGAAACAAGAACTACGCTGTCGAACACCGATATTGGTTTCAGAATGTCGGTAGGTACTGTTACCGGTCGTATTACTTTTGGAAGTGGTACCGCTGTGGAAAATGTGTCGTTGTATGTCAACAGTTCAGCGTTGGACAACAATCTCCTCTATAAAAGTCTGAAGTTTAATGGCGACGACTTACAAAAGGCGGAGATTAGTTTGACAAAAGCACAACATGGTTGTATTAAAAATGGTTTTTCGTTTCAGTCGTGGATAACTTCTACGCGCCCAAAAACCTATACTCCCGTAATTGAAGTCAGCAAAGAGTACTCCATCGGTCTGAGAAATGATAGCGTACTGGCATTTATAGGAAGCACATTTAATACATTCAGTCCTTCTCTAAAATGTAAGCTGGATTCAACCATTAATGAAAACAGTTACTTTCATCTGACTGTCACCCTCGGTAGTAACGATAGTTTAAAAGTCTATTTAAACGGAATTCCTGTAAAATCAGCATTTACTAAAGTACCACATACATCTACCTGTTCATTTGTTGACGAAGTACTCGATTCAAGTACCGGAAGTGTAACAACACCGAGAACAAAATCGTATTTTGGAAATAAAACGGATGAAACAAATACAGCCGAATCAGCTTTTAGTGGCAATATTGACGATGTAAGGTTATGGAGTCGAAGTATTTCTGCTCCTGAAATAGCAGGAAACTATAATCGTTACCTGGTTGGTAATGAGTCAGGACTTATTGGTTACTGGCCAATGGATGAGGGTATTAATTCCAATGCATTTGATTGTTCCAAAACCAATCAGACATACAATGAACATCATATTAAACTAACCAAAACATTTACATCGACCAATGTGCCTTCGAAAGAACAACTGGCAATAAAAGGCATAACCGATGGAAATGGTAATTATATAATCAGGGGGATACCATTCAGCGGTGATGGATCTACCTATTCAATTCAACCAATTCTTGGTACCCATAAATTTGACCCAACACAGCAAGTATGTTTTATTTCGCAAACCAGTCTGGTGCACGATGCACAGAATTTTGAAGATAAATCATCTTTCCCTGTTAAGGTAAAAGTAACGTATGAAAATACAACTTATCCTGTAGAAGGTGTTTCGTTTTATGTAGATGAAAATCCGTGTGTATTAGAAGCTAAGCTTATTAAAACGGACAATAAGGGAATAGCCATACTTGATGTGCCAATTGGCAACCATTATATCAGAGCCGAACTGAATGGTCATGAATTTTTATATGGTGGTAGGTATCCCGAAGGAGTAGGGCTGTTTAATGTTAATCAGGCATCCGCTGAAAGCACAATGGCAACCGGACTTACATTTACAGATATAACCCAGGTAACAGTTGCGGGCCGTGTCGTAGGTGGAGTTCCTCAAAGTAAAATTCCGGTAGGGTTTGGTAGAAAAGTGACAGTAAATACAGCACTTGCTAATAAAAGCGTTGCTAATATAGGTCAGGCTACAATTACACTACAGCCAACAAAATATGCCAACACCTATAGCTTGGCTAGTAATGCATCCAGAACTCTTCCTACAGATGGTATGAGGTTCAGTAGTGTCGCAACGATAACAAAAGACGATGATAAAATTACAATCAAAACTGACCCTGTTACCGGTGAATATATGGCAAAACTGCCCCCTATTGACTGGACAGTATTAAGTGTTACAACTTTAGCAAAAGACAATTCAACAATAGATGTATCAAATAAGAAACAGATCGGAAGAGCGTCGTGTA